>CAUUIG010000036.1:0-14554 GCA_963545095.1 uncultured Streptococcus sp. | reverse complement strand
TTGTATCTTGGTCAAAGGAGGTTGTCATGAAGCAATCTTTTAACACAAGTAAACTCTATTATGGTTTTCCTATCTTCATTTTGGGGTATCAGGATCAGAATTTTGGACACAATATTACGACCTGTAGCTCCTCTTATAGCCTGGGAGATTGGCTGGTCATCGGTGTTGGCGCTGAGGAAAATGCGGCTGACCAGATTAAGTATTATCAACAGTTCACTGTGAATATCCCTGATGAAAATTTCATGCTTGAGATGGAGCAGGCTGGTTTTATCAGTCATCGAGAGAAATTGAAACACCTGGGGCTAGACTACGAGATTTCTGAACGGACTCAGGCACCGATTTTAGAGGTTTGTCCAGTCGTGTTGGACTGTCAGGTAGATCGGATTATCGAGGAAGATGGTATTTGTCACATCTTTGCCAAGATTATCGAACGACTTGCTGATCCAGATCTCTTGGATGAGAAAGGGCATTTTAAAAATGACCGTTTTTCACCGACTTACTTTATGGGGGACGGTCACCAGCGCGTTTATCGCTATTTAGATAACCGTGTCGACCCTATGGGGAGCTTCATAAAGAAAGCGAGGAAGAAGGATGTCAAGAGCTGAGTTGCCAAATAAAATCGAAACAGAACGTCTCGTTTTACGAGTCCGTACTGTGGCGGATTCTGAGGATATCTTTGACTATGCTAGTCGTCCGGAAGTCTCTTACCCAGCAGGCTTTCTACCCGTCAAGACCTTGGAAGATGAGGTTTACTATCTAGAGCATATCCTTCCCGAACGCAATCAAAAGGAGAATCTCCCAGCTGGCTATGGGATTGTCGTCAAAGGAACCGATAAAGTCATCGGCTCTGTTGACTTCAACCATCGGCACGAAGACGATGTACTGGAGATTGGCTACACCTTGCACCCAGACTATTGGGGACGAGGTTATGTGCCAGAAGCAGCGCGTGCCTTAATTGACATAGCTTTTAGAGAACTAGGTCTTCACAAGATTGAACTAACTTGTTTTGGCTATAATGTCCAAAGTCAACGAGTCGCAGAAAAACTTGGATTTACCCTCGAAGCTCGTATCCGAGACCGCAAAGATGCTCAAGGTAACCGCTGTGATGATTTGAGATATGGCTTGCTGAAGAGTGAGTGGGGGAGTTTTTTTACAAGTAAGATATATTCTTGTTTTTATATTCTTTAAGAGGAGACATGATGAGAAGTAGTCATAATCAAATATTAGATGCTTGGATTACAGTAGAACAATTATCAGAAGGGAATATTGAAAAAAGTGATTCTAAGTATAAAATTTTTCAAGGGGATGATTATCAATCCATATTAAAAGATTTTTTTAAACGTCAAAAATTAAAATCTAGTTCAGGGATTGCTGTTTATTGTGGAATTTTCCCTTTTCGAAAAATTATTGAAGTGTTAAGAGGCAAATACAATTTAAAGGAGACGGAGGAAGAATTGGGAAGAGCTTCTTATAAATTTACTTTTGCTCTATACTTTGATAAAGATTTGAAGTTCTTAGCTGATAAGTTTTTTTTAACTATGAGTGGGCAAATTTTCAAAAATAGGGAATTGCCTAAAGATTTCTTAATAGCAGAAAATGAGCTTCGAGAACAATTAGGTCAGGCGTTTCATGATGGAGAGTTCAACGAAGTTTTTAGTAAACTTCTCAAAAAGTATGAGATTTCACCAAGTGATTGCAGATATTATTTTGTTAAGAATTTTGATGACGAAATAAATTTACATTCATTTTTTCTAAAGGATTTGAAATATGCAAAATCAATTTATAACGAAAATCTCAATAGTTATTTGTCAGGATTCGATTCTGTAAGGGTCAATCTGGACAGCAATAAAGAATCATCCTGTTTTAATCCCAAAGATTTAGAAACAATACTTGAACCGAAAAATTATCCATTAGGAAGATTTCCTAGTAACCCTAGATATGCTCTTTATATGATGCAACAAGTAGCTGTAAATCTAGCTTCAAATGCGGATGAGGAGGTAAGAAGTGTCAATGGACCTCCGGGGACTGGTAAAACGACACTTTTAAAAGACATTTTTGCAGATTTGGTAACGGAACAGGCTAGAGTTATTAGTGAATTATCGGATCCCAAACTTAAAGGGAATCTAGTTTATCATGACAATCCTTATCTTATTGCAAAATTACCAAAAGAAATTGCAGATAAAGGAATCGTAGTTGCAAGTTCTAACAATGGAGCTGTTAAAAATATTGTTAATGAATTACCCCAAAGAAAAGAAATCTATCAGAAATCAAATTGGTTAGATGAATTAAAGAAAATTAATTATTTTGCTGAAATTAGTAATGATTTATTGTTAGAAGATGAAGATGTTTCTAACGACAAAAAACATTGGGGATTATTTTCGATAGAAGGCGGAAAAAAACAGAATAGAGACCGTCTGCAAAATGTTTTAAAAGCAATACGACAAGAATTGAATTCGGATAAATTTCAATCGAATCCATCAGTATACGAAGAGTTTAAAATTCAATATCAGAAGCTGTTTGATAAAAGAGAAAAGATGCAAGAGATAGCGGATAAGATTCGATTTTATGTAAGATCGAAAAATGCTTACCAGCAGTTTGAGGTAGAGTTTCATCAGGATGATGTTCAAAGACGTTCAGAACTATCTAAAATACGGGATAAATATACTCAATTAGAAAATAGTAAAAAGAAAATAGAAACTGAGCTGTCTGAACGCGAACATCTTATTTCTATGTCAAATGTTAACAAACAGATTGCAGTACAAGATATTGAGTCAATTAAATTAAATGCTCCACGCTTCTTATGGTTTAAAAGACTTTTCACACCATCGAAATTAGATACTTATTTAATGAGATTGAATCAAGCAAATGAAAGTCTAAAAGCAGAAATGAAGAAGATATATGATGAAAGCCAATATTGCTACAGTTTGCAAAAAGAGATTGAAAAGTATGAATTTGAATTAAATCAACTGAGTCAAAGACAACAGAAGTATAATGAATGGAAATCTAAACAAGAGGATGAATTAATTCGTCATCAGGCAAAGTGTTTAAAATTACAATCAGAACTTGCTATATGTACAGTTAATAAGTTGAATTTTTCCGTTCCGTATGAAGAGCTGCAAGTATCAAATTTTTGGTTTGATGATGCCTATCGAGAAGAGCAGAGTCGTTTGTTTATTAAAGCACTTGCAGTTAGAAAACAATTTATATATGACAATAAAAAGCATTTTGAAAAAGCGTTATGGATTTGGGAGAAACCTCAAAACTATTCAATGAGAGATAATGCTAGTGATTTATATAAAACTGCATGGGATTGGATTAATTTCACTGTTCCAGTTATTAGTACAACTTTTGCAAGCTTTAATTCCATGTTTTGGTGTTTGCCTGAAAATAGTATCGGTAATGTATTTATTGATGAAGCTGGTCAGGCATTACCTCAAGCAAGTGTGGGGGCTATTTTTAGAAGTAAGCATATTATGGCTGTTGGGGATCCTTCTCAAATACAACCAGTACAGACTATGGATAAAAATATTTTAGGATTTTTAGAACAGCACCACAAGATAGACTCTAAATATCTTGTATCATCAACGCAAGAATTGATGGATTCTGCTAGTAGATATGGTTTTAAAAAACAAGATGGGACATGGATAGGACTTCCTCTCTGGGTTCATCGTCGTTCTAGTGATCCGATGTTCAGTATTTCCAATAAAATTTCTTATGATAATTTAATGGTTCAAGGAAAGGAAGAATCTCGAGGTCTGGGAGAATGGTTTGACGTTGGTGGAGGTGCTAAGGATAAATTTGTTCCTGAGCAAGCTGATTATTTGAAAGAAGAGTTGCAGAAAAGACATGAGGAATTTGATGATATTTATGTCATTACTCCTTTTAAAAATGTATCGGTTCAACTAGCGAAAGAACTAGATAAAATCGGTTTCACAAAGCGGGAAAATGGAAAACCTATAAATGTAGGGACGGTACATACTTTCCAAGGAAAAGAAAATAAGATTGTATATTTTGTGCTTGGAGCAGATAATATGAGTGAGGGAGCTGCTCGCTGGGCTGTCTCTGAACCCAATATTTTAAACGTTGCAGCGACTAGGGCTAAAGAAGAGTTTTATATTATTGGGAATAAATCTCTTTACAAAGCAACACAGAGCCCTATTATAAGAGATACTATTGATATTTTAGATGCTTATCAAAGTAGCTTAGAAATTAACTAGAAAGGACACACATATGTCTAAAGAACTTTCACCTAAATACAATCCAGCCGAGGTTGAGGCTGGTCGTTACCAAAAATGGCTTGATGCTGATGTTTTCAAGCCTTCAGGCGATCAAAAGGCTAAGCCTTATTCAATCGTCATTCCGCCACCAAACGTAACTGGGAAACTTCACCTTGGTCACGCTTGGGATACAACTTTGCAAGATATCATCATCCGTCAAAAACGTATGCAAGGTTTTGACACCCTTTGGCTTCCAGGTATGGACCACGCTGGTATTGCGACTCAGGCTAAGGTTGAGGAGCGCTTACGTGGTGAGGGCATTACTCGTTACGACCTCGGTCGTGAATCTTTCTTGACGAAAGTTTGGGAATGGAAAGACGAATATGCCACTACCATCAAGGAACAATGGGGCAAGATGGGGCTCTCTGTAGACTACTCTCGCGAGCGTTTCACTCTTGATGAAGGTTTGTCAAAAGCCGTTCGCAAGGTCTTTGTGGACCTTTACAAGAAAGGCTGGATCTACCGTGGTGAGTTTATCATCAACTGGGACCCAGCAGCTCGCACAGCCCTTTCTGATATCGAGGTGATCCACAAGGACGTCGAAGGTGCCTTCTACCACATGAACTACATGCTAGAAGATGGCTCACGCGCCCTTGAAGTTGCGACTACTCGTCCTGAGACCATGTTTGGGGACGTTGCGGTTGCGGTCAATCCAGAAGATCCACGCTACAAGGACTTGATTGGTAAAAATGTCATTCTTCCAATCGCTAATAAACTAATCCCAATCGTTGGTGATGAGCACGCAGATCCTGAGTTTGGTACAGGTGTCGTGAAAATCACGCCTGCCCACGATCCAAATGACTTCTTGGTTGGTCAACGTCATAACTTGCCGCAAGTCAACGTCATGAACGACGACGGAACTATGAATGACTTGGCCTTCGAATTTGCAAGCATGGACCGTTTTGAAGCTCGTAAGGCAGTCGTTGCCAAGTTGGAAGAAATCGGTGCCCTCGTCAAAATCGAAAAACGTGTCCACAGTGTTGGTCACTCAGAACGTACAGGTGTTGTGGTTGAACCACGCTTGTCTACTCAGTGGTTCGTCAAGATGGATCAATTGGCCAAAAATGCTATTGCTAACCAAGACACAGATGACAAGGTCGAATTCTACCCACCTCGTTTCAACGATACCTTCCTCCAATGGATGGAAAATGTCCACGACTGGGTAATCTCTCGTCAGCTCTGGTGGGGTCACCAAATCCCTGCTTGGTACAATGCTGAGGGTGAAATGTACGTCGGTGAAGAAGCTCCAGAAGGTGACGGATGGACTCAGGACGAAGACGTCTTGGATACGTGGTTCAGTTCTGCCCTTTGGCCATTCTCAACCATGGGCTGGCCTGATGTCGACTCAGAAGACTTCAAACGTTACTTCCCAACTTCAACCTTGGTAACAGGTTACGATATCATCTTCTTCTGGGTGTCTCGTATGATTTTCCAATCCTTGGAATTCACTGGCCGTCAGCCATTCCAAAACGTCCTTATCCACGGTCTCATCCGTGACGAGCAAGGACGTAAGATGTCTAAATCTCTTGGTAATGGGATTGACCCAATGGATGTTATCGAGAAATACGGTGCTGATGCCCTTCGTTGGTTCCTTTCAAACGGTTCTGCACCAGGGCAAGACGTGCGCTTCTCTTACGAGAAAATGGATGCTTCATGGAACTTCATTAACAAGATCTGGAACATCTCTCGCTACATCCTCATGAACAATGAAGGTTTGACCCTTGAGCAAGCAACTGCCAATGTGGAAAAAGTTGTTAACAAGGAAGCTGGAAATGTCACAGACCGCTGGATTCTCCACAACCTCAATGAAACTATCGGAAAAGCAACTGCCAACTTTGATAAGTTTGAGTTTGGTGTGGCTGGCCACATCCTCTACAACTTCATCTGGGACGAGTTTGCGGACTGGTACGTTGAGTTGACCAAGGAAGTCCTTTATAGCGATAACGAAGAAGAGAAAGTCATCACACGTTCTGTTCTCCTTTACACTTTGGACAAGATCCTTCGTCTCCTTCACCCAATCATGCCATTCGTGACAGAGGAAATCTTTGGACAAATCTCAGAAGGCTCTATCGTTACAGCAGAATACCCAACTGTCAACCCAGCCTTTGAAGACCTTGTTGCCCACACTGGTGTCGAAAGTCTTAAAGACTTGATCCGTGCAGTTCGTAATGCGCGTGCGGAAGTAAACGTAGCACCAAGCAAACCAATCACAATCCTTGTTAAGACAAGCGATAGTGACTTGGAAGCCTTCTTTAACAGCAATGTCAACTACATCAAACGATTCACAAATCCAGAACATTTGGAAATCGCATCAAACATCCCTGCACCTGAATTGGCTATGTCAAGCGTCATCACAGGAGCAGAAATCTACTTGCCACTCGCAGACCTCCTCAATGTCGAAGAAGAATTGGCTCGTCTCGACAAGGAACTGGCTAAATGGCAAAAAGAACTGGATATGGTCGGTAAGAAGCTCTCTAACGAACGCTTCGTAGCCAATGCCAAACCAGAAGTCGTCCAAAAAGAACGCGACAAACAAGCCGACTACCAAGCTAAGTACGACGCGACAGTGGTACGGATTGATGAGATGAAGAAGTTAGTTAAATAAACCATAAACCTCGGCAATTTGCTGAGGTTTTTGGTATAATGGAGGGAGAATCCATTTTCTACGTATTTTACGAATATATTAATAGTAAAATTGTAGAAAGGTTTATATTAGATATTGACTTGGAGATATAATGTAATGGGAGTAAGAAGATTGGAAGAATTGTTTCCGAGAGATTTTTTTGAAACGGATTTAATTGGTTTAAGCGAAAAAGAAAAAATAGCTATGAAAACTATTGAAATTAGTAAAGATGATTATTTTATTGATTTAGATAAGATTCTAAATGCATTAAATATTAGTGTACAAAAAGGATTTTATCATAATCATTCTGGTCAGATTGATAGCGAGAATAGAGTTATCTATCTCAATTCAATGGAGCCTGATGTTCGACAAAGATTCACTATTGCACATGAGATAGGACACTATGCTTTAAATCATAGCGGCATTTCTAATAGATTAAAGAATCCAGAAGACATTGCAACTGTTGATATTGCTAAAGAACGTTCTGCAAACCAATTTGCCGCTGAATTACTAATGCCAAAAAAACTAATTGCTCGTTGTATTACTAAATTTCAACAAGATAATAATCTGACTGATGAACAGTTAGTAAATGCTAATGTCGATGAATTTATCGATAGTCTATCATCAATGATGAGAACCTCAAAACAAGCTACAACATTTCGTTTACAAAATTTGGGAGTAATTACATACTAAAATTATGACAAGTAATAATCAAATGTTTTATGATAGCTTAGGATCATTCTTTTGTGGAAAAAGTACCGAAGATACTATAAAAAAGCTAAATAGCCAGATTTATAATGACACTGATATAACTATAAAACTTGGTGCAACGAATTCTATAGATAATCAAAATGAAGATTCTAAGTACGGTCCATTTTGCTATAAGATTGTTTCGTTATATTCTAAGGGAGCGGATGAAGAGATTAATAGTTTTGTATCAGAGTTGAATACAAAATTAAAAAAATCAGGTACTAATGCTGGTTACAATGAAAAAGGAAATCACTGGTCAATTTTTTATTTACTTAAAGAATTGATTTCTAAATTAGAGCAGTGTGAGTATAATTTTTTTAGGGGCCAGACTGAGTCGTGGCCAACGATTCCTGCTTTATTTAGAAAAAAGGTTAATAAGGACAGTAAGTTCTATTATGAACTCTTTGAGCAATTATACAAGCAAGTGAGTCAAGAATATCCCGATAGAGTCGAATATCATTCTATCGATGAAGATTTGGATGTTAGAGCAGATCAGTTGGCTAAATTACAACATTATGAACTTCCAACAAGCCTTTTGGATATTACAGATAACCCATTCGTTGCTCTATTATTTTTATCAAATTCTGGAAACAGAATTATTAAAAAACCAAAATTTGAAGCGTTTAAAATGAGTATAGAGGAACATTCTAAGAGCAGTTTGTTAACATTTGTTAGAAAAGGACATGATAATCAAAGAATTAGAGCTCAACATGGTGCATTCATAAATTATGATAAATTGAGTAAATATACTCACTTTACTAAGGATGAAATAAAAATTAGTGAAGAGTTTCGAAGAATCCCAAGAGTGTCGATTACAATAGAGTTCTCTAAAAAAGAAACGGAAGAACTTTTAAAAAATGAAGAGGAATTAATTTCTAAAGTTAAAGAAGAAGAAGGATATTTTTTTTCTAAGGAAGATATAGAAAAAGTACGAGAAGGTGAAACAACACTAGATGATATTATGGGAGGGACACTATCAGAAAATTTCACTCCTACCCAAAAATATTCAAAGGCAAATATCGAAGCTGTTAAAAAAAGTCTAGAAGCTAAAGATTTTGAAGAAAAATATTATAAAGTAATACAAGAGGAGTTAATTCGTAAGTTGGGAGAATATGGTTACTTTTCACACGCATTATTCCCAGATTTTGGAGATTATTTAGGATATCTTTCTAAAAATTTTGTAGACGTATCGGATTACAAAAAAGATGATACTAAAATTGATCCTAGTAAATTAAGTGACGATTAAATCTTTTAGAAAGCAGGTTACTACATGACAAATTCTGTAAGTTCGAACCGACCTGAGAAGTACAACATTGCAGCTTTCTTCTCAGGTGTTGGGGGAATTGAGTTGGGATTTGAACAGACCAACGAGTTCAGAGTGGTGTATGCCAATGAATTTGATAAGTATGCGCGTCAGACTTATCAGTTAAACCATCCAGATACCTATTTGGATGGTCGTGATATTCACGATGTTCAGCCAGGGGATATTCCAGCTGAGCGTGTGGATGTGATTATGGGAGGCTTCCCTTGCCAAGCCTTTAGTATTGCGGGTTATCGTAAGGGCTTTGATGATGATCGTGGGGATCTTTTCTTTGAGTTGCTTCGCATGATTGAGGGATGCAAACCTCGCGCTATTTTCATAGAAAACGTCAAGAACATGGTCGGTCATGACCATGGCAATACCTTTAAGGTTATTCGTGAAGCCTTGACGGAGAATAACTACTTTATCAAGTGGAAGGTTCTCAACGGAAAAGACTATGGAAATATCCCACAAAACCGTGAGCGGATCTACATTGTTGGTTTTGATACCAAGGAAGCTTATGATTTGTTTGAATTTCCAGAGGAAATCAAACTGACTACGACTCTTCAAGACGTCATTAACTTCGGCGATAAGCTAGATGAGGTTTACTATTACCGTGAAGGCAAGCAAAATTTCTATGACCAGTTGAAGTTTGAAGTGACTAGTCAAGATACGGTCTATCAGTGGCGTCGTCAATATGTCCGTGAAAATAAAAACGGCGTCGTACCTACCCTAACAGCAAATATGGGAACAGGTGGACATAACGTTCCATTGATTTTGACGGACAGTGGTGAGATTCGTAAGCTGACACCGAAGGAAACCTTCAATGTACAAGGTTACCCTAAATCCTTTAAAATCCCAGAAGGGGTTTCTAACGGTCAGCTCTACAAACAAGCTGGAAACAGCGTGGTTGTACCCGTGATTAAACGCATCGCAGAAAATGTTGCCAAGGCTTTAAATGAAAGCCAAGGGCAATCTCAACTTGCACGCTCAGGAAAAATTGCCATTATCTACACCAAGATGAATGGACAATTTGAAGGGCAATCCTATGTCAAGGACTTTGTAGATAGCTATGACCAAGCTCTTGAAAAAATCAAATCTTATGACGATGGTTTAGCTGTTCTGTCTGGTGAAGATTATTTAAAATTGGTTAAAAAACGAGGAAATCTCGAATTTTACAGTATTAATTAACGAATATATAAGAGGGTTAGTGAAAAACTAATCTTCTTTTGATATACTGAAAATAGAAAAGAGGGCGCTTATGTGGGAACATCTAAAGTCTGAACAAAAAGACAAATACAAAACCTTAATTACCAACTTCGCTAGTTTGAGCCAAGCTTTCTCTCAAAAGGCAGAATCTGACGATGAGGGACAAACAGAGAATTATGTTGCTCCGATTGTTAATTCTAAATTTCAAGAGACTGTTTTCCAGAAGGCTTTTAATGCTGTTGGGGAAGATATTACCAATACTTCCTATGATGCCTCTGTCGTTGTGGATGAAAATCATAAATACCTAGTGGGTATTAAGTCTTTTGGAATCAATTCTGGAGATCAAAAAATCGCCCAGTTTAAGAAGGACTCTCAAGATTGGACAGAATTGCTGGGTGATATCAAATTCCATGCAGATATCTCAGCAGATAAAGAAACAGCAGACAAGAAAAACTATCAACGCTATGAAGAGTTGGCACGAAAGATTGCGACCTTAAGAAATCAGAGAATCGAATCTTCTAAGGCACAAATTAAGGGTTTTAACTCAGATTCGGTCAATGTTGAAGCTGTTTATCACGTTCTGATGCCGACACCAAAGGGAGAAAATCCTAAGATTTTTGTTGGTGAAACATCTTATTTACCAGTCGATATTGATAACCTGGTCATTGAAGGTTCTACCACCAAAAACAATCCAACTAATTTTCGATTTACAGATGGACAACATCATTACAAGTATACAGCAGCTGACAGTCAGCTCCACATGACTTTTAACAATAAAGACATTGTAGTAGATACTTGGGATGTTCACTACATCGAAGATCCTTTTTCTCTCTTTGAAAACCTTCATTTACTGACAGCTGAAAAGGAACAATCCGATGTCCTAGAAACGGTATCTTGGGTTATTACAGACAAACATGGAAATGTAGAAGAAAATTCTGGTTTTAATGCCTTTAACGGTGGTTCTAAATTAGCCAAAAAAGATCGCCTGCCACGGATTTTAAAGATTCAGGAGAAATTTAAGGCCAGTCTGGCTCCAGAAGAACTAGCTTTTGTGACTTTTTCCTTAGAAGAAATTCTCTTGAAAAAATGGACGAGCAAGGAAGAAAAAGCTCATATGAAGGCTATTCGTGAAGATTTGATTAACTTTGTCTATGAGACTGGCAATGAAAATCTCATTAAAGAAATTGAGCAGTTAGTGTATCGTCCAGTTAGTGAAGTTTACATTCCTCTGCCTGACTCCAAAAATTTCCACGATGAAAGACCAGACTTCTTTGGTCCTGGATTTGGGATCTTTGAACCTGGGACTAAAAAACTAGCTCTACAAAAAGAGGAAAGAACTTTTAAACTACGCTTTTTATCTTCTGGTGATGTTATTAACGCCTATATAAATCAAGAAGCTGGTAAGGCGATTCAATCGACTGATAAGCAAGAAATTCTTGGAAATTGGATTTTACGTGGTGTTTTCCAGTTGAAGGAACGAGAAGTTTTGACAAGTCAACGACTCAATGAACTGGAGATTAACGGTATTCGATTGACCAAATTTAAAAATGGTGAAATCGGTATCGAATTCATGTGGATTGATACAGAAAATCCACCAAGCGATGCCATCGGCTGGGTAGCAAAGAAATAAAAGTCCGTTTTAGATTAATTTCCACTTCGACAAGTCAAGTGGAAGTTACTTTGAGAAGTTACCCCAATAAAAAGTCCTGTCACTTTCTCCCATTTAACCTTTGACTATTCTGCAAAATTATCGTAAAATAAAGAGTAAATGATAAAATGAGGTCAGAGTCTGTTCGCTCTGGCGATAGTAGTATAAATGAGGAGAAACGCTTTGGAATTAGAAGTATTTGCTGGGCAAGAAAAAAGTGAACTATCTATGATTGAGGTAGCGCGTGCTATCTTGGAACTTCGTGGTCGCGACCATGAGATGCATTTTAGCGATCTTGTAAACGAAATTCAAAACTACCTTGGAACATCAAACAGCGATATCCGTGAAGCCTTGCCTTTGTTCTACACAGAATTGAACTTTGACGGTAGCTTCATCTCTCTTGGAGACAACAAATGGGGTCTTCGTTCATGGTATGGTGTGGACGAAATCGACGAAGAAATCATCGCTCTTGAAGAAAATGACGACGATGAAGTAGCACCAAAAGCTAAGAAAAAACGTGTCAATGCCTTCATGGATGGCGATTCTGATGCTATTGACTACAATGCAGATGATCCAGAAGATGAAGATGCATACGAAGCAGATCCTGCTCTTTCATACGATGATGAAAATCCAGATGATGAGAAAAACGAAGTGGAAGCTTACGATGCAGAAATCAACGAAATCGCTCCAGATGACTTGGGTGAAGACGTGGATCTCAACGAAGAAGACGACGAGTTTTCAGATGATGATGCTGAAAATATCGAGGAATAAAAATTAGCTATTGACAATTATCCTATTTTTAGGTATCATATTGTTCGGGCACCTCTTTTAGAGGTCGGGGCTCCCTAGTTCTTAGGGAGCTATTTTTGTTTTTTCAAGAAGTTATCTTCTTGTATTTTGGCTGTGAATCTGGTGCAGTCGTCCCAGATTATTCTTATTAGTAGGGTCTTGTTTTCTATGTCCCCTCGTAGTTAACAAGACCTTGAGCATTTTAGAAAGAGGAATCTATGTCTACGAAATATATTTTTGTAACTGGTGGTGTGGTATCGTCTATTGGGAAAGGGATTGTGGCAGCAAGTCTAGGCCGTCTCTTGAAAAATCGAGGTCTTAAAGTAACCATTCAAAAGTTTGACCCTTATATCAATATCGATCCGGGAACTATGAGTCCTTACCAGCACGGAGAAGTTTTTGTGACAGATGACGGAGCTGAGACAGATTTGGACTTGGGTCACTATGAACGTTTCATCGATATCAATCTTAACAAATATTCCAACGTGACAACTGGTAAAATTTACAGTGAAGTTCTTCGTAAGGAACGCCGTGGAGAATACCTTGGGGCAACTGTTCAGGTTATTCCTCATATCACAGATGCTTTGAAAGAAAAAATCAAGCGTGCCGCTCTAACGACTGACTCTGATGTCATTATCACAGAGGTTGGTGGAACAGTAGGAGATATCGAGTCCTTGCCATTCTTAGAGGCCCTTCGTCAGATGAAGGCAGATGTGGGGGCGGATAATGTCATGTATATCCATACAACCTTGCTTCCCTACCTCAAGGCTGCTGGTGAAATGAAAACCAAACCAACTCAACACTCTGTCAAGGAATTACGCGGCTTGGGAATCCAACCAAATATGTTGGTTATTCGTACAGAGAAACCAGCTGGTCAAGGAATTAAAAACAAACTAGCCCAGTTCTGTGATGTGGCACCAGAAGCCGTTATCGAATCGTTGGATGTTGAACATCTTTACCAAATTCCATTGAACTTGCAGGCTCAAGGTATGGATCAAATTGTCTGTGACCATTTGAAATTAGACGCACCAGTGGCAGATATGACAGAATGGTCAGCTATGGTGGACAAGGTCATGAATCTTAAGAAACAAGTTAAAATTTCCCTTGTCGGTAAGTATGTTGAGTTGCAAGATGCTTATATCTCAGTGGTCGAAGCCTTGAAACACTCTGGTTATGCCAATGACGCAGAAGTTAAGATAAATTGGATCAATGCCAATGATGTGACAGCAGAGAATGTGGCAGAGCTTTTGTCTGATGCGGACGGAATCATCGTACCAGGTGGTTTTGGTCAACGTGGTACAGAAGGGAAAATCCAAGCCATCCGCTATGCGCGTGAAAATGATGTTCCAATGTTGGGAGTCTGCTTGGGAATGCAGTTGACATGTATCGAGTTTGCTCGTCACGTTTTAGGGCTTGAAGGTGCCAATTCTGCAGAGCTTGCACCAGAAACAAAATACCCTATCATTGATATCATGCGTGATCAGATTGATGTTGAGGATATGGGTGGAACCCTTCGTTTGGGGCTTTATCCATCTAAGTTGAAACGTGGCTCTAAGGCAGCAGCTGCTTATCATAATCAAGAAGTAGTGCAACGCCGTCACCGTCACCGTTATGAGTTTAACAACGCCTTCCGTGAGCAGTTTGAGGCAGCAGGTTTTGTCTTCTCAGGTGTTTCTCCAGACAATCGTTTGGTCGAAATCGTTGAAATTCCTGAAAATAAATTCTTTGTAGCGTGTCAGTATCACCCTGAACTGTCAAGCCGTCCAAATCGTCCAGAAGAACTCTACACGGCCTTTATTACTGCAGCAGTTGAGAACAGCAATTAGCAAAATCAGAACCTTTGAGAACAATCTCAGAGGTTTTTTGCCTGCTTTTCTGCTACTTCCTCATTTGTCCTAAAGCCTTTTTTGTGTTAAAATGAATGGTATGAAAGCTAAAAAAATGTGGATGGCAGGTCT
>CAUUIG010000035.1:0-14824 GCA_963545095.1 uncultured Streptococcus sp. | reverse complement strand
CCCTGACACGGATTTCCACTGGTTTTTAGGATTTTTATCAGACTAACTTCCACTTGGATTAGCGGTGGAACTTAGTTTGGGAATTTACCAAGCTAGTACTTTTTCAGAAACTGTTTTGAAAGTCTCAATGATATAGTTCACTTCTTCATCGCTTAATTTAGTGTGAAGAGGGAGGGTAATTTCATTTTCAAAGAAGGCATAGGCCTTAGGATAATTCGCCATATCAAAACCAAGATTCTTATAGGCTGTCAAGAGCGGAAGCGGTTTGTAGTGAACATTACTTGCAATTCCTGCTTTGGCCAATTCTTGGATGATAAGATTGCGTTCTTCTAGACTTGCTCCTTCTACATGGGTGATGTAGAGGTGGCGTGAAGATTCTACAGTATCAGTCTTGTGTGCCAAAGGATGGATGTGAGAACCTGCAAAACCACGATCATAGCGGTCCACGATGTCCTTACGGCGTTGCAACAAACTTGGATAGCGGTCCAATTGTACCAAACCAAGGGAAGCCATGATATCGGTCATATTGCACTTGTAGGCTGGTGTGACGATATCGTATTCCCATGAGCCCAGTTGCATCTTAGCAAGGGCATCCTTAGTTTGACCGTGAAGGGAAAGAATTTGAAATTCCTTGTACATCTCTTCGTCATCAATCGCTGGATTGGCTTTCCAAGTGGCACTTCCACCTTCTGCCGTTGTAAAGTTCTTAACTGCGTGGAATGAGAAGGAAGTAAAGTCAGCGATAGAACCAGCCGGTTGAACCTTGTAAGTAGATCCCAAAGCATGGGCACTATCAGAAACAATCACAATACGGTTAAAAGCTTTTTGCCACTTGCTTGAAGCGGTAAAGAGATTACGTTTTTTCTCCACAACTTGGAACAAACGGTCATAGTCGCAAACAATCCCTGCAAGCTCTACTGGGATGATCACCTTGGTCTTTTCAGTGATAGCTTGCTCCAGCAGGTCATAGTCCATCTCAAACGTATCTGCTTGAATATCCACCATGACAGGGGTCGCTCCTACGTGAGTGATGACACTACATGAGGCTGTATAGGTCATGGCTGGAACGATGACTTCATCACCAGGTCCCACTTCCAAGACGCGCAAAATCAACTCAAGAGCGGCAGTCGCAGAATTTAGGCAGACAGTCTTGGGTGTCTGTGTGTATTGAGACAAGCGACGCTCCAGTTCTTTGGTCTTAGGACCAGTTGTAATCCAACCAGAACGAAGAGTATCCGCTACTTCAGCAATTTCTGCTTCCGTAATATCGGGTGGTGAAAATGGAATATTGTAATTTGGCATTGATTTGCTCCTTTTATCTGTACTCATTTTCTCATGACTACTTTATTTTAGCACTTCAAACACGGTTTGAAACATGATTTTGATGTCTCCAAGGAAACTAAATTCTCGGAGATAGGCGAGGTTATAGCGCATCTTTTCAGGAAGAACATGCTCTACATAGGCTTGGTCAACCGACAGACCTTTCTCCGTCATTTGACTGATGATAGTGTCCTCATCCTTGTAGTTGATGCTGGCAGGAGAGGTAATTCCTGCCGGCAAAAGCAAGGTCGCCATCATTTCAGGACTATACTGCTCTGTGTAGCGCGGCACTTCAGGTCGTGTACCGACAAAGGACATCTCACCTTTAAGGACATTGACCAACTGAGGCAGTTCGTCCAAACGGACACGGCGGATGAAATTGCCAACCTTGGTAATGCGGCTATCGTTAGCAGAAGTCACCAGACTTCCTTTTTTATCCGCATCCGTTACCATGGTACGGAACTTCCAAATCTTGAACCGACGGTTATACTGGGTCACGCGCTCTTGCTTGTAAATCACTGGCCCCTTGCTATCCAACTTGATCCAAATGCTCAAGATGAGAAAGATGGGAGAGGTCAGAACCAGTACAACCAAGGCCAAAAACCAGTCCAAACAACGCTTGAAAATCAGCGAACCCTTCCTTTTAGAGACAAGCTGGTAGTAAGACTCAACCTCGCTTGATTTCATTTCCACGGGCAAGTCTTCCCATTTCAGCATGCTGTTTCTCCTTTGTTTTTATTATACTATTTGTCAACATTTTTCATTATACCACAAAATGGAAAAGGCGGTGAAAGAAATCTGTAATTTGAAGGATTTCCTTCTGATACTCAATGAAAATCAAAGTACAGCTTTTAGGTAGCAGATAAAGCTGACCTGGTTTTAAGAGTTTTTCAAAGAGTATTAGGACATAGCCCCTGCCTGCAAGCTATACATCTTGTGATAGATTCCTCCCAAGGCCAAGAGTTCCTCATGGGTTCCACTCTCGATGATGCGCCCCTTATCCAAGACATAGATACAGTTGGCGTCTTGGATAGTAGAAAGACGGTGGGCGATGGCAATGGTTGTCCGTCCCTGTCTCATCTTATACAGAGAAGCTTGAACCAGACTTTCTGTTTCAGAGTCAATATTGGCTGTCGCTTCATCCAAAATCAAGATTTTAGGCTGACTGGCGACTGTTCTGGCAAAGGCAAGAAGCTGACGCTGACCAGTAGAGAAGCTCGAACCACGCTCAGACACAGGGGAGTTATACCCCTGAGGAAGATCTTGAATAAAGGAATCTGCATCCACGAAGCTAGCTGCAGCCTGTACCTGCTCATCACTGATTTCTTGGTACATGGCGATATTGGACTTGATGGTTCCATGATAGAGGAAAGGATCCTGCAAGACTAAACCGATGTTTTTTCTCAGCTCTTCCTGACTGTAGTCCCTAATATCCACATCGTCCAAGAGAACTCTCCCTGACTGGAATTCATAAAATCGCATGAGGACATTGATAATCGAAGATTTCCCAGAACCTGTGTGCCCCACAAAGGCAATAGTCTCACCCTTGTTAACGGAGAAGGAAATGTCATCCAGAATCGGATGTTTGCCATCATATGAGAAGCACACATGTTCAAATCGAATGTTGCCTTCTTGGATTTTGTCTTGCCCATCTTTTTGGAGGGGCTCATAGGTCCTCTCGTCAATCAAGGCAAAGACACGGCCTGCAGACACCATAGACGTTTGCAGTGTTGAAAAGTTTTGCGTCACCTCAATCAGAGGATCAAAGAGACGATTGATATACTGGATAAAGGCATACATGGTTCCTGCCGTTATTCCCAGATAAAGTCCACGGTAGCCAAAGTAAGCCATCAAGACTGCATAGCCTAGGAGTTTCAGCAAACTCATGGCAGGTCTCAAAAAGAGGGCATCCAAGGCTACAGAACGGTTGGCATAGACCAAGTGTTCTTGGTTGATTTCATCAAACTCTGACTGTAGGCGCTTCTCTTGATTAAAGGCCTGGATTATTCTGATTCCCTCGATGTTTTCAGCCAGCTTACTATTGATATCTGACAAGAGACTTCTGGTTTTTTCGATAATCTTGACGGATTTTTTCCGATAGAGATTAACCAAAAGGAAAATCAAGGGGAGAAAGAGCAAGACTAAAGCAGTCAAACGAAAATCCAACACCAACATGGTATAAAGAGTTGTCAGAAAGATGAAAACTGCTGAGATAAAGCTGGATAAAATCCCCGAAAACATATCACTGATGGTCTCGGTATCATTGGTCAAACGAGAAACGATGGAACCTGCTGGCGTCTTATCAAAATAAGACATGCCCAGCTTTTCCATATTGGCAAAGGCATCTCGACGAATATCTCTAACGATGCTGTAGGATACGCGCGCAAAGAGAAGATTGCCGACATACTGAACCAGAGTTTGTAGGATATAAAGGCCATAGTAGGCCAGCAAAACGGTAACGGCCAGTTGGTTAAGATTGCTGAGATACTGGTCAATGAAGTGGGAAGCCACAAGGGGAATGACACTTTTAATGACCGTCGTCGCTAGTAGAAAACTGAGTGCCAAAAAGGTCAGGAGTCCATAAGGCTTGAGATAAGACATCAAGCGCTTCAATACAGTCCATTGTTCTTTCTTATTCTGCATCTTCTTCTCCCTTCATTTCCAGCTGCTGAGACTGGTAGGTTTGAGCATACCAGCCATCCAAATCTAGCAAGTCTTCGTGCGTGCCTCGTTCGATAATTTGGCCATTTTGTAGGACTAAAATCAAATCTGCATGGACAACCGCACTGAGGCGATGGGCAGTGATAATGGTTGTCTTGTCCTTTCGCGTCTCCTTGAGGTTGTCGATAATCGCATACTCTGTCTTGGCATCCACGGCGGACAAGGAATCATCTAAAACCAAGATATCTGGATCTAAAATCATAGCCCGACTCATGGCCAGACGCTGCTTTTGACCACCAGAAAGACTGACTCCCTTTTCACCAATCAACGTATCAAATCCCTGAGGCATGTCTACAATGTCTTGGTAAACTTGGGCTAGCTTAGTCGCTTCCTCGACCGCTGAAAGGGGCAAGTTAGGATTGCCAAAGCGGATATTATCTAAGATAGAAGTCGCAAAGAGAAACTGGTCCTGAGGAACATAGCCCATAAGACTACGAAGGTCTGTCAGACGATAGTTGCGAATATCATGACCATTTAGATAAATAGCTCCCTTATCCACATCGTATTCTCGCAAGAGGAGTTTGATTAGAGATGTTTTCCCAGAGCCTGTCTGCCCGACCAAACCCAGTGTTTGCCCTTTTTCCAAACTAAAGTGGATATCCGTCAATGTTTCATCATCTTCAAAGGCAAAACTATCAATATTGTACTCCAAGCGCCCATTTTCAATACCATCTAAAGGAAACTCGGGGTCTTGTACAGGTGATTTCTGAGACAACAGTTCCTCAATCCGCTGGTAGGAAACCTTCCCTCGCTGAGTGATATTAAAGAGGAAACCAATAGCCATAAGAGGCCAAACCAGCATATCCAAATAGCTGATAAAGGTAACCAGATTTCCAACCGTAATCTGCCCTTTCTGAACCATCAAGGAGCCGACCAAGAGGGTTAAAACATAGGAGGAACCAACAAACAAGAGAACCATAGGGTCAAAGAGACTATCGTATTTCATGGTTTGAAGGTTCTTTTGGAAGGTCAATTCATTGACTGCCTGAAAGGACTTGAGCTCGTCCGCCTGATAACCGAAAGACTTGGTCACTTTGATACCTGATACGGACTCCTGTACCTTGTTATTAAGTTCGGAAAAGGCAGCCTGCGATTCGCCAAAGGCCTTATGTGTCTTTCTCCCTAAACGACTGGTGGCATAAGCCATGAAAGGCAGGGGCAGAATGGCAACCAAGGTCATCTGCCATGAAATGCTAAAGAGCATGGTCAGCAAGGTCACCAGCGCCGTGATAGAAGCATCCACGGCAGACATAACACCGCCCCCTGCGAGACGGGTTAAGGCATTGATATCGTTAGTGGCGTGTGCCATCAAGTCCCCCGTCCGATAGGTCTGATAAAAGGCTGGCGACATCTTTGTGAAATGCTCAAACAAGCGAGATCGCATAATCTGCCCCAAACGGTAAGAAGTTCCAAGGATATACATACGCCAAACATAGCGCAGATAGTACATCCCAAAGGCCGCAAGCAGCAAATAAAATAGGTCAAGAAGGAGGTCTTGCTGGGTTAATTGTCCCAATGTAATAGCATCAATGACCCGCCCCATGACCATGGGGGGAATGAGATTGAGGACGGAAACCAAGACCAGGGCCACAATCCCCACTAAATAACGGCGTTTTTCTAACTTGAAAAACCACCAAAGTTTTTGAATAATGGACATAAAATCCCTTTCTGACTGCAAATGGAAACCTGAGGCCAATACTCAATGAAAATCAAAGAGCAAACTAGGAAACTAGCCGCAGGCTGCTCAAAGCACTGCTTTGAGGTTGTAGATAGAACTGACGAAGTCAGTAACCTACATACGGCAAAGCGACATTGACGCGGTTTGAAGAGATTTTCAAAGAGTACAAGACCCCAGGTTTTTCTTATTCATAAGTTACGACTGAGACGACACCCTTGTCATACTCAGCGATAAAGATATTGGCCACATTGTCATGCCCTTGCTTTCTGAGGTTATCAAGCAACCACTCTTCGCTACGACCAATCGATTCCAAAACATCTACTTGGATCACACCGTCAGTCACAACTGGATACTTAGGATTTTCATCTCCCATTTGGACCACGATGAGTTGGCCATTTTGCTCCTGCACAGCTCGTTTAACTTGCTTCATCTGGAAAATTCCTTGGCTACGAAGTTTGAGAGCAACATCTGCCGCAGACAAACCAACTGAACGACAGGCTTCTGGGTCAATCTGCCCATTTTTGATGAGCAGAGTCGGTTTACCATCAATTAAGCGTTTGACAAAACGAACATTGTTATTGAGCCACTTGAGGGTCAAGACCAAAATTGTCCACATCATCAAAATCACTGCATACTGGAGAATGCTGATTGAACTATTGTAAATCACCCCACCGATGATACCACCGAGAACATAGTTCTGAATTTGGTCTGTCGCAGAGTTAGGTGCCAAGTTTCCCTTCCCAGTCACATTGATAACAAAAACAAGCGAGAATAGACCCAAGGCCAGTTTGATTAAAATTTCCATATAATTGAGTGTCATTTGTTTACCTCCACCAATTCAATAGCGTCTGTTTGATGCAATTCTAATTTCTCTAAAAGATACTTGTCTGGTTGGCTCCCATTCATAGCGCGGTAGATATTTGAACCTACCTTGATAAGTGCTCCATCAGTGGCTGCAGAAGTATTGACATAAACTTCTGATTTATCCACTCCCAAGTCTTTGGAAACAACATCTATGAAATGAAGGGAGGTTTGAAATTGATTGTTAGAGGCTTGATTGGTCTGGTATTTTGAAATTGTCACCAAAAGCATGGCCACTAAAGTCAGGGCCAAAATCATGACCAATTCCCGAAACTTAGTCCCCTTTTTATCACGATAGGCCTTAAAAGCAAAAAATCCTGTGGTAGTTAGGAGAACAATCTCAAAACCAATCATGATTCCATTTTGCTGACTGATTTGGCTAAGTACATAGTCATACGAGTAGAATTTCATTTATTTTCACTCCCTTTCATAAAATCATTCTTCATTATAAACGAAAGAGGGTGATTTTTCAAACCATACGTTGGGGAAATAGACTTATCAGACCAACTTCTCTAACTAATGACTCAAATACCTGTTTCAAGATTCTAATTTTGATAATTGATAAGAATAGACACTAGGAATTATCACTACAAAGAAAAGTGTCAAGAAGAATACCCAGTAAACATATAGTTGCACAAAGGAATTTAGAAACAATAACAATCCTCCTAATACCCAAATTTTTCCAGCTAGGCGATGCGTTTTTCTCCAGTTTTCATCATTCTCCAAGGTCCACGGTAGTCGAATACCGATTATATAATTTCGGCGTGTTTTTGGTAGATAATTTCCAATTACGATCATCACGACTCCCATAAAAATCTGAGCTAGTAGCCCACTCATCATGGAATAACCCAAAGATTCTCCGAAGATAGAAATCATTAATAGACAAGATACAAAAGGAATAATCCAGTAAATCAAAACTTGTATTTTTGAACTGATATTGCTAGATTTAGGATCCTTAATCATTAAAAATAGAAGCAACCAATGCATCAAAAGCATGAGAGTCGGTAATCCAAAGATAGCAGACATTTTATGATTGTAGCCATCTGCTTGACCCAGTAGATTAAAATGAGTGGGTATCTCCTCTGGTAATTGATTCCAGAAAACACAACCTACAAGGGAAGGTAGTAGGATGAGAATGCTCGTAAATAATACCAATTTCTTATTGATTTTTATCTTCATCAAAATGATCTCCTTTCAGATCTGCTAACCAAACCATTATATCCTCTAAAACCGATGTATTTAACTCATAATAAATAAAGTTTTTTTCTTTCATTTCATGAATCAAATCCGCTGCTTTCAAAATCGTGAGATGGTGTGAAATAGTTGCACTAGTCAACTCAAATTGACTGGCAATTTCTCCTGCAGATAATCTACCTGCTTTGAGTAAATTTAAAATCTCTCTCCTAACTGGATGAGATAAGGCTTTAAAACTATTTGCAAAACTCATAATGACTCCTTTCCCTTTGTAATATTAGTAGGGCTAGGAATAAGCAAGGTAGAACTGATAGCATTCCGGTCGGTGATGGCCCTAAAATCAAGAGGCTTGAAACTTTTTCTCCTGGTAATTGAAAGAGTATACCAATACCTGCAGTTGCATTGATTGCCCCATGAAATAGGGCAGAAGCCCAGATAGAACCTGTCTTTTCCAACAACCAGCTCAACAATATTCCTAGGCTAAAACAAGATAGAAACATAGCAACAACTCCCAAAACGGGATAAGCAAAATAAGTAAGGCCATAATTATATCCTTGCAAATTGATTGGTAAATGCCATAGACTCCAAATGAGAGCAAGTAAGACATGAGTCTGGACTAGTGAAAAGCGTCCTCTTAGCACTGGGTAAAGATAGCCACGCCAACCAATTTCCTCCCCCAATGCAAAGAAACTATTAAGAAAAGGAGCGTAGGTCAAACTAGATAGGATTTGAATCAAAGCCAAGAAAGATAAGGGAATCGGTGATTGAAGGACTCCTTTTTCTTGTAAAATAGCTTGAATAGATTCAAAACCAAGGCTGAAATTGCTAGGGAATACAAGAAAATAAAGTCCTGCTCCTAAAAAACTGATAACTGCTGGTAACCAGATAGCTAGTAAGTAAAAGCTCCAGTTCCTCTTGAGATTCACGACTAATTTAGATTTGATTCCACTAGGTTGATTCGTGATTTTCCCTAAGAGAAAGACTGCAAGTGCAGGCATCCACATGGCTACAATACTAGCAAGTTGACTCCATGGAGAATTTAGACCAACACCACTTAGCCATAGTGCCAACCATATTATCCAAGCAAGGGCATAAGCCAAGACCACAAAAAGAAGGATTGTTCTCTTATTTGACATATATGTAACTTCACTTTCTATTTAGATATTTTTCTAAATAACATTATACACCTTTCTATTCTAAACACAAGAGCTATTTAGATTTTTTTCTAAATAGTTTAGGGAATTTTTATTTTCTCAGGATAAAGTCTAAAGAGTAATTTTTCAAACCATACGTTGGGGAAATAGACCTTTTTCTGGTATAATAAAATCTATAATCTGAATGAAAAAGGTAACTTTATGAAACTTATCTCATGGAATATTGATTCCCTCAATGCTGCCCTAACAAGTGACTCAGCTCGTGCCAAATTGTCCCAAGAAGTCCTACAAACCTTGGTCGCTGAAAATGCTGATATCATCGCTATCCAAGAAACCAAGCTTTCTGCCAAGGGCCCTACAAAGAAACACTTGGAAATTTTAGAAGAACTCTTCCCAGGTTACGAAAACACGTGGCGCTCTTCTCAAGAGCCTGCCCGCAAAGGCTATGCTGGAACCATGTTCCTTTATAAGAAAGAACTCACACCCACTATCAGCTTCCCAGAAATCGGTGCCCCTTCTACCATGGACTTGGAAGGCCGTATCATCACTCTAGAATTTGATGAATTTTTCGTGACCCAAGTTTACACACCAAACGCTGGAGATGGCCTCAAACGCTTGGAAGAACGCCAAGTCTGGGATGTCAAATATGCAGAGTATTTGGCTAAACTAGACAAAGAAAAACCAGTTCTTGCAACTGGTGACTACAACGTAGCCCACAATGAAATCGACCTTGCAAATCCTGCTAGCAACCGCCGTTCACCAGGATTTACCGACGAGGAACGTGCTGGATTTACCAACCTTTTAGCAACTGGATTTACCGACACCTTCCGTCATGTTCATGGCGATGTTCCAGAACGCTACACTTGGTGGGCACAACGCAGCAAGACTTCTAAAATCAACAATACAGGCTGGAGAATCGACTACTGGCTCACAAGTAACCGCATCGCTGACAAGGTGACCAAGTCTGATATGATTGACTCCGGTGCGCGCCAAGACCACACACCCATTGTCATGGAGATTGAGCTCTAAGGAGAAAGCTAATGGACTATCAAGCTGTCATTCCTGAATTTGTAGTATCTGACCTCGAAAAGTCACGCCACTTCTACTGCGACTTGCTGGGATTTTCTGTCGAATACGAGCGTCCAGAGGAGAAATTTCTCTTCCTCTCGCTTGAAGACTGCCAACTTATGCTAGAAGAAGGCAGCACAGAAGAATTAGCTCAGCTGACCTATCCTTTCGGGCGCGGTGTCAATATTTCCTTTGGAATTGCAGATGTTCCTCAGCTCCACCAAAAACTGCTGGAAGCTGACTATCCTATCCATCGTCCCTTAACCAAAAGAAAGTTTCGTGTTGAGGATCACTATATCTATCCTCATGAATTTGCAGTTTTGGATCCAGATGGCTATTTTTTAAGATTTAGCGAGTAGAACAATAAAGATTGGGAAAAAGTCTTTAAAGTTAGAAAGAGGCATATTGTCAGGTATTTAAAAACCTAATAATATGCCCTTTTATGATGTAAAAACCTTCTAAATGTTAGCCAATAAGTTAATTTTTACCTATTTTTATTATATTTGTTCGTTTTTTTACATCTAAACACTAACAAAATATTTGATTTCTAAAGTTTTTTGGTGTAAAATAAAAACATTGGTACAAGCCTATTTAAAATTGAATATCGTTTTACTTGTTTATGTCGTGAATTGGCACGACGTTTCTACAAGGTGCCGGAACACCTAACAATAAGTAAGTCAGAAGTGAGGTATGGTCTTTTTTGCCATGCCTATTTTGGGGACTTACTTAGAGATTAAGTAGGTCCTTTTTCTATTTCTTGCCAGAAACTATAAACAAGCAAATGGATTGGCTTTTAGACTTTAGGAGGTCTTATGAAATTATTAGAAGAGCGCATCCTCAAGGATGGGCATATCTTGGGTGATAACATCCTCAAGGTGGATTCCTTTTTAACCCACCAAGTTGACTTTAGCTTGATGCGAGAGATTGGTAAGGTTTTTGCGGAAAAATTCGCTACTTCTGGCATTACCAAGGTCGTAACCATTGAAGCGTCAGGTATTGCCCCAGCCGTTTTTACAGCTGAAGCCTTAAACGTTCCCATGATTTTCGCTAAAAAAGCTAAAAACATCACTATGAACGAAGGAATCTTAACTGCCGAAGTTTACTCCTTTACCAAGCAGGTAACCAGCACCGTTTCTATCGCTGGAAAATTCCTCTCACCAGAGGACAAGGTCTTGATTATCGACGATTTCCTTGCTAATGGCCAAGCTGCCAAAGGCTTGATTCAAATCATCGAACAAGCTGGTGCCACAGTCGAAGCCATCGGTATCGTGATTGAAAAATCCTTCCAAGATGGCCGTGATTTGCTTGAAAAAGCAGGCTACCCTGTTCTATCACTCGCTCGTTTGGATCGTTTTGAAAATGGTCAAGTTATTTTTAAGGAGGCAGATCTCTAATGCAAACTCAAGAAAAACACTCGCAAGCAGCCATTTTAGGGCTTCAACATCTCCTCGCAATGTACTCAGGTTCTATCCTTGTACCTATTATCATTGCAACATCTCTGGGATACTCAACTGAACAGTTGACCTACTTAATTTCAACAGATATCTTCATGTGTGGAGTAGCTACCTTCCTCCAACTTCAACTCAACAAATACTTTGGGATTGGACTCCCAGTCGTTCTTGGAGTTGCCTTCCAGTCGGTCGCTCCCTTGATTATGATTGGGCAAAGCCATGGTAGCGGCGCTATGTTTGGTGCCCTTATCGCATCAGGGATTTACGTGGTTCTTGTTTCAGGCATCTTCTCAAAAGTGGCCAATCTCTTCCCATCTATCGTAACAGGATCTGTTATTACCACGATTGGTTTAACCTTGATTCCTGTCGCTATTGGAAATATGGGAAATAACGTTCCAGAGCCAACTGGTCAAAGTCTTCTACTTGCAGCTATTACCGTTGTGATTATCCTCTTGATTAACATCTTTACCAAAGGATTTATCAAGTCTATCTCTATTTTGATTGGTCTGGTTGTTGGAACTGCCATTGCTGCTACCATGGGCTTGGTTGACTTCTCTCCTGTTGCGGCAGCGCCGCTCGTCCATGTCCCAACTCCCCTCTACTTTGGGATGCCAACCTTTGAAATCTCATCTATTGTCATGATGTGTATCATCGCAACGGTGTCTATGGTTGAGTCGACTGGTGTTTACCTAGCCTTGTCTGATATCACGAAAGACCCAATCGACAGCACGCGCCTTCGCAACGGTTACCGCGCAGAAGGCTTGGCCGTACTTCTCGGAGGAATCTTTAATACCTTCCCTTACACAGGATTTTCACAAAACGTTGGTTTGGTTAAATTATCAGGTATCAAGACTCGCCTGCCAATCTACTACGCAGCTGGTTTCCTCGTTCTCCTTGGACTCCTTCCTAAGTTTGGTGCCCTTGCCCAAATCATTCCAAGTCCTGTCCTCGGTGGTGCCATGCTGGTGATGTTTGGTTTTGTGTCTATTCAAGGGATGCAAATCCTCGCTCGTGTTGACTTTGCTAACAATGAACACAACTTCCTTATCGCAGCAGTCTCCATCGCTGCAGGTGTCGGACTCAACAACAGTAATCTCTTTGTCAGCATGCCGACAGCCTTCCAAATGTTCTTCTCAAACGGAATCGTCGTAGCCAGCCTACTTGCCATTGTCCTCAATGCAGTATTAAATCATAAAAAGAAATAAGAAAAAGATGTGTGAGCCTCTTTTTGGTTTATCTATATCCTCACCTGTCTTTCTTCTGACCTCTGGCCTGTGACAAACATGGTAAAGGTTGCTTTGCAGACATTTCTGCCTTCTTGATTGGTTATATCCACATCCACCACACAGGTTGTGCGACCTTGATGGACACACTCTCCTTTAATGGTCAGCACATCGTCGAGTTTTCCTGCTTTGAGGTAGTTGATAGAGGATTGGAGTGTCACTCCATCAAGCCCCAGCGAGATAACCACCAAACCACTAATCTGGTCGCAAAGGGTAAAGAGATAGCCACCATGGGCATTGCCATAGTAGTTGAGCGACGAGTCCACTACTTTGGTCGTCACCACAACGTGACCATCTCTCATTTGTTCAATTTCGTAATTTTCAAAGGCAGATATAGCGTCAAAATGAAAATCTTTCATCGTTTCCTCCTGATATTTCAAACGACACTATGATACTACTTTTTATAGGACTGTGCAAGGAGAAAGCTCCTAGTCTGGCAAAATTCCGACCTGCTCCACAAAGCGCATAAAGGCTGCCTGTCCTTGTTCCGTCTGCTTGTAGACTCCTGCATCCTCAAGCACACGCGCAAAGATAGCACCAACAGAGTCCTTGACGATTTCAAGGGCTTTTTCTTTATCTGTTAGGGCTGGATATTGGGCTCTAAGTTGGTCTGCCCATTCCTGATGATAATCGGAAACTGTAACAACTTCTCCTACAAGATAGCTAGCGACTTGCTCCACTTCTCCTTTCAGACGTGGTGGCAAGATTGCTAAGCCCATGACCTCAATCAAGCCGATATTTTCCTTCTTGATATGTTGGACATCCTTGTGGGGATGATAGATGCCATCAGGATGTTCTGCAGAAGTCTGATTGTCCCGCAAGACTAAGTCCAACTCAAACTGTCCATCGCGTTTACGGGCAATCGGTGTAATGGTATGGTGTTGTGTTCCATTACTTTCTGCCAAGACTTGCACACTTGGATCTGAATATTGCCGCCATTCCTGCAAAATCTTATCAGCTAAGTTAATCAAATCCTCTTTGGAATCCGAAGTCAAACGCAACACTGACATGGGCCACTTGACAATCCCAGCCTTAACCTGTTCAAAACCAGTAAAAGAGAAAATCTTTTGCAAGGGAGCCAATTCCATAGGAAATACGTGACGGCCTCCCTGATAGTGATCATGAGTCAGAATAGAGCCACCCACAATCGGCAGGTCGGCATTAGAGCCAGCAAAATATCCTGGAAACTGCTCTACGATAGCCAGCAGACGTTCAAAACTCTGACGACTAATGGCCATGGGACGATGCTGGCCATCTAAAAAGATACAGTGCTCATTAAAATAAGCATAGGGCGAATACTGGAAGCCCCACTCCTGACCAGCCATTTCAAAACGGATAATACGGTGGTTGCTGCGAGCTGGGTGGTTGACCCGACCATGGTAACCTTCATTCTCTAGACAAAGCTGACACTGAGGATAATTGCTAGCTTGCACCAACTTGGCTGCCGCAATCTCTTTGGGATCCTTTTCAGGCTTAGAGAGGTTGATGGTAATTTCAAGTTCTCCGTAGTCAGATGGAACACGGTAAGCAATGTTCTTAGCAATGGCCTTGAGTTTGATGTAGTCATTTTTCTGACTGAGTTGGTAAAAATCCGCTATCGCCTGCTCAGGAGATTGAGCGTAGGTTGCCCAGAAGTCACGATTAACCTGACTCGGACAAGGGGTCACCAAGTCCATCAGTTCAGCACCAAGGATTTCACGCGCAGTCTGACTATCCTCAATCGTCTCTAATCGAACCGCTTCCTCAACAAGCTGGTCCTTGAGGTCAATTAATTTATCCAGATTGGTCTCAACTTCCAAAACACCATCTCCCACTCGTGCCAAGACACGATTGGTCAGGTAGATTCGATCCATTTCCTCAAATGAACTTTCAGAAATGACATGTGTTACAAATTTATCTACTAAGGTCACTATAGAGCCTCCTTTGGACTAGTCAAGGACGCGAGTGCCACCTGCAACTTCAGCGATATAGAAGCTTGGAGCATATCCAACGACTTCCTCGTAGTGTTTGCCTACAACTTCCTTAAAGGCCTCAACAGTATCTTTTTGCACCAAGGCAATGGCACAGCCACCAAAACCTGCCCCTGTCATACGA
>CAUUIG010000034.1:0-15681 GCA_963545095.1 uncultured Streptococcus sp. | reverse complement strand
CAACAACGGTTACTCATGATTCAAATGGTACAACTATTAATGAAACAGTAGAAGTACCAGTAACAGTATTACCAAAAGCAACTGGTGAAGCAGATGTACCAAAAGGTGAGAGTGTAGATAAAGTTAAGGAAGTTGCTAAAGCAAAAGCAACAGCATTAGTAGAAGCAGTCAAAGGAAAATTACCAGCAGGAGCAACAGTGACAGTTGGTGATATAACAGAAGCTGTAGCAGCAACTCTAACAAATGAAAAAGGTACAAACAAAGGTGTTGTAAATGTTCCAGCAACATATACAGTAGATGGAAAAGAATACCCTACAACAGTACCAGTAACTATCAATGTATTAGGTTCAGAGCAAAAAACAGTTTACACTGTAGAAGGCACAAAACCAGATGCAGAGAAAGTTAAGGCTGCCGTAACACCAGGTACTGGAGGTACAGTAGGAACACCAACTGAAACTGCTTTACCAGAAACAGCAGGTAAAGCAGGAGCAAAAGATGTAACTGCGACAACAACAGTCACATATCCAACAGGGGATGAGACTGTAAAAGTACCAGTAGAAGTATTACCAAAAGCAACACCAGAAAAAGTAATTACATTAAAAGATACAACTGGTGACAACCTAACAACAGCTGTAAAAGAAAAAGCACAAGCTGCACTAGGTAAACTAACATTACCAACAGGAGTTACAGCAGAATTAGATCCAAATCAAGACTATACTGTTCCAGCAACAACTTCTAATGGGGATAAAGATAATGTACCAGTAAAAGTTCAATACAAAGATAGTACAGGTACAGTAGTAGCAGAAGATACTATTTCAGTCCCAGTTACAGTGGTAAGCTCAACTCCAAGTAAAATTGTAGTGTTCGAAGGTGAAACACCGACTGCTGAACAAGCAAAAGCAGCTGTAACACAAGGAACAGATGGTACAAAAGGTGAACCAACAACCTTACCAGAAACAACAGGAAAAGCAGGAGCTACAGATATTACAGTTGACGTACCGGTAACATATGATAATGGTAAGTTAACTGAAACAGTGAAAGTTCCAGTAACAGTATTACCAAAACCAGAAGCAGATGAAGTTCTAGTTGCTAAAAATAGTGATAAGGATAAAGCTAAAGAAAAAGTACTTGCTCAAGCGAAAAAAGCAATTGAAGATTCAACATTTACAGGTAAATTACCACAAGGTGCAACCGTTACTGTTGATGAAACAGCTACAGTAACAGTTCCAGACTTAACAGAAGATACTGAAGTGGATGTAACTGTTAAGTACACAGTTCCTGGACAAGATACACCATTAACTACAACAGTTAAAGTACCAGTTACAGTAGTTGAAGGTGTACCACAAATCGTTCCAGTGGATGAAAGCAACAAACAACCAGATTCAGAAAAGAGCATTGATAAAACAGATTATCCAGAAGGATCTACATTTAGATATAAGACTCCAGATGGACAAACATCTCCAATCGATGTAACAACAACTGGAGATAAGAACGTCGTTGTTGAAGTACTTGACCCACAAGGAAATACAATCGTTGAAGTACCAACAACTGTACGTGTAGTAGGTAGCACCCCTCAATTTGTAGTTGCAGATCCAACTAAGAAACAACCAGAAGCGAAAGATAGTGTTACACCAGGAGAATATCCAGACGGTACAACATTTGAATACAAGACACCAGTAGATACAACAACTGCAGGTGAAAAAGATGTGACAGTTGTAGCTAAGCTAAATGGTCAACCAATTGCAGAAGTTCCTGCAAAAGTAGTAGTTGTAGATCCTAAGACACAATACGTAGTAGCAGACCCAAGCAAACCACAACCAGATGCATCTAAGAGCATTGATCCAGAACAATACCCAGAAGGAACAACATTTGAGTACAAAACTCCAGTAGATACAACTACACCAGGAGAAAAAGATGTGGTTGTTGTTGCGAAAGATGGAGAAGATAAACTTGTAGAAGTACCAACAAAAGTGAAGGTCGTTCAAGGAAATCCACAAATCGTTCCAGTAGATGAAGGTAAGAAACAACCATCACCTGAAGATAGTATTGATCCGAATGATTACCCAGAAGATGCGACATTTGAGTATAAAGAAGAAGTAGATACATCTACACCAGGTGATAAGAAAGTTACTGTTGTTGTGAAACAAGGGGATAAAGTATTAGTTGAAGTTCCGTCTACAGTTCGTGTAGTAGGTAGCACACCTCAATTTGTAGTAGCAGACCCAAGCAAACCACAACCAGATGCTTCTAAGAGCATTGATCCAGAACAATACCCTGATGGCACAACATTTGAGTACAAGACACCAGTAGATACAACAACTGCAGGTGAAAAAGATGTGACAGTTGTAGCTAAGCTAAATGGTCAACCAATTGCAGAAGTTCCTGCAAAAGTAGTAGTTGTAGATCCTAAGACACAATACGTAGTAGCAGACCCAAGCAAACCACAACCAGATGCTTCTAAGAGTATTGATCCAGAACAATACCCTGATGGCACAACATTTGAGTACAAAACCCCAGTAGACACAACAACACCAGGCGAAAAAGATGTAGTTGTTGTTGCGAAAGATGGCGAAGATAAACTTGTAGAAGTACCAACAAAAGTGAAGGTCGTTCAAGGAAATCCACAAATCGTTCCAGTAGATGAAGGTAAGAAACAACCATCACCTGAAGATAGTATTGATCCGAATGATTACCCAGAAGATGCGACATTTGAGTATAAAGAAGAAGTAGATACATCTACACCAGGTGATAAGAAAGTTACTGTTGTTGTGAAACAAGGGGATAAGGTATTAGTTGAAGTACCATCTACAGTACGTGTAGTGGAAAGTTATCCTAAATATGTCCCAGTAGATCCAGCTAAGAAACAGCCAGATCCAAAAGAAAACATTAATCCAAATGATTTCCCAACTGGAACAACATTTGAATATAAAGATAACACTCCAGTAGATACAACAACACCAGGTGAGAAACCTGTAACGGTAGTAGCTAAGCTGAATGGACAACCAATTACAGAAATTCCAGCGACAATTGTAGTAGTAGAACCTAAGACACAATATGTCCCTGTAAATGCTGAAAATGATAAGAAACCAAAACCACAAGATAGCATTACACCAGATGATTATCCAGAAGGGTCAACGTTCGAATACAAAGTTCCAGAAGGACAAACAACTCCATATGATGGAACAACGCCAGGTGATAAACCAGTTACAGTAGTTGTAAAAGATAAAGATGGAAAAGTGTTAGTAGAAGTTCCAGCCACTATTAAAGTAGTTGAAACAAAACCAACACCGATTGAAACACCAGTAACAAACACTCCTTTAACTCAAGATGATTATACAAAAGGAATTAAAATCCCAGATGGTGGTGAAATTACTAATGTTGCAAATATTCCAGATTTGACAACACCAGGTAAGAAGGATCCAGTTAAAGTAACGATTACATTACCAAACGGTAAATCTTATACAGTAGATGTACCAGTAACTGTAACTCCAGTTAAGGAAATCGAAACCCCAGTAACAACCACACCATTAACACCGGACGATTACACTAAAGGAATTACGATTCCAGAAGGTGGTAAGGTTACTAAGGTTGAAAATATTCCAGATTTGACAACACCAGGTAAGAAAGAGCCAGTTAAGGTAACGATTGAATTACCAAATGGCAAAGTTGTTACAGTAGAAGTACCAGTGAATGTAACACCTATTGAAGATATTGTTAAAAAACAAGGTGATCCAATTACTGCGGAAGATGTTGAAAAACACATTCCAAAAGGAGCGAAAGTTATTTCAATTGGAGATAAACCAACAACTGATGTACCAGGAGAAAGACCAAGTATTCCAGTTGTGATTGAATTACCAAATGGAATTCGAGTAACTATGGATATACCAGTAATCGTAACACCGAAAGTAACTCCTGTAGTAGTTTCAGTAGGAACACCAGTTACACCAGAAGATGTTAAGACACATATCGAATTACCTAAAGGATGGACTGTAACAAAAGTAGGAGAAATTCCAACAACAGAAACACCAGGAACAAAACCAGTTGTTAAGGTAAAAGTTAAATTACCTGACGGTCGTATTATTACAGTAGAAGTTCCTGTAACAGTAACACCTAAATCACAAAATGGCGATTCAACTGTTCAGATTGTAACGGAATATCTTGATGAAAATGGAAGCCGTATTACTTCAGATAAAGAAGGAAAACACAATCCAATAGAGTTGGAAGGATATGAGTTTAGTCATTCAACAACGGATGCTAAAGGAAATACACTACATCACTATAAGAAAGTGAAAAAACCAATCAATCAAGAGCAACCAAGCTCTAATGACAAGAAGGAATTACCAAATACTGGTACAGAAGATAAGGCTGGTCTAGCTAGTCTTGGACTTCTTGGAATGTTGGGTGCATTCGGACTTGTAGCTCGTAAGAAAAAAGAAGACTAAGAAAGAAAAACTTCCTTTCTAAAGTCCAATAGAAAATAGACTGAGGTGAAAACTTCAGTCTATTTCTTTTTACTGTAAAAAAATCCTCTGGCAAGAACCAGAGGATAAGAATTTATTTCATTGTTGGGAAGAGCAATACGTCACGGATAGTAGTTGTATCAGTGAGAAGCATGCAGAGACGGTCGATACCGATTCCCAAACCACCTGTTGGTGGCATACCGTATTCAAGAGCTTCAATGTAGTCGTAGTCAATACCTGTCGCTTCATCGTCACCAAGTTCTTTAGCTTTAGCTTGGGCTTCAAAACGGCTAAGTTGATCGATTGGATCGTTCAACTCAGTAAAGGCATTACCGTACTCCTTAGTCATGATGAAGAGCTCGAAACGGTCAGTAAAGCGTTCGTCTTCAGGATTTTTCTTAGCAAGTGGAGATACAGCTACTGGATGTCCATAGACAAAGGTTGGTTGGATCAAGGTTTCTTCAACAAACTCTTCAAAGAAGGCATTGATAATGTGGCCAACTTCAGTGTAGTGTTTCTCAACAGGAACTTTCTTCTCAGCAGCGATAGCTTTGGCTTCTTCGAAAGTCATGTCTTGCCAGAAATCTACACCAGTAATTTCTTTGATAGCATCCACCATGTGAACACGTTTAAATGGTTCATTGATCTTGATTTCAGTTCCTTGGTAGTTGACTGGGCCATCACCTTTGACTGATTTAGCAGCATGTTGGATAATACCTTCAGTCAAGTCCATGATATCTTGGAAGTCTGCGTATGCTTGGTAAACTTCGATAGAAGTAAACTCAGGGTTATGAGTAGCATCCATTCCTTCGTTACGGAAGATACGTCCGATTTCGTAAACACGTTCCATACCACCCACGATAAGGCGTTTCAAGTGAAGCTCAGTCGCGATACGAAGAACCATGTCAATGTTTTGGGCATTGTGGTGAGTGATAAATGGACGGGCAGCGGCACCACCTGCTTCGTTGTGAAGAACAGGTGTTTCCACTTCAAGGAAACCTTTTTGGTCAAGGTAACGACGGATTTCAGAAATGATTTTTGAACGAGTGACAAAGCGCTCAAAGCTTTCACGGTTAGAAATCAAGTCAAGGTAACGTTTACGGTAAATTGTTTCAACGTCTGTCAAACCGTGGAATTTCTCTGGTAGAGGACGAAGGGCCTTAGACAAGTGTGTAATGTGAGTCGCCTTGATAGAGAGTTCTCCCATATCTGTACGCATCACTTCACCTTCGACACCAAGGAAGTCACCAAGGTCTGCCTTTTTGAAGATTTCGTAGTTTTCTTCTCCGACAGCATCCTTACGAACGTAGATCTGGATTTGACCTTCGCGGTCTTGAAGGTGGGCAAAACCTACTTTACCTTTACCACGTTTGGTTACCAAGCGTCCTGCGATAGTAGCTGTTTCGTTTTTATCGTGTAATTGTTCTTTATCGAGGTCGGCATATTTATCTTTTAATTCTTGTGAATTTGCAGTACGTTCAAAACGTTTTCCGAAAGGATCGATTCCTTGTTCACGGAGCGCAGCCATTTTTTCACGGCGAACGATCTGCTGGTCATTTAGTTCTTCCATATGTTCTGTTGACATGGGATCCTCCTAGTTTTACTCAAAATTGAATACGATGAGTCATTTTTTGCGATACTCCCATTTTATCATAAATAGCCAAGAAATTCACGGATAATCTTTCAAAACTAAAAAGAACTTGACGCTAAAATCAAGTTCTTTATTGATAAGAGGTATCATTCCAAGTATCGAGAGTAAATGTTTCAAAATCATGGGTTTCTAGAATGGTCAGGCTAGCATTTGCTAGACCGCCATCTTTACGAAGAAGTGGTTCTTTATAGCCTAGAAGAGTACGAAGACTGGCAGTAAGATTGGCGCCGTGACCGACAATTAGAATACGCTCAGCCGGACTATCTTTTAATGATTTGATAAATTGGATAGTTCGTTGTGTTGTGCTATAGAGGGATTCGGCTCCGAACATTTGAGTGTCAAACTTGGCAAGATTAGATCGGAAAGCCTGAATTTGTTGCGGGTAAATAGCTTCCAAGGTTGCAATTTTCAAACCTTCTAACTTCCCAAGTTGCCATTCACGGAGATTAGGAACGCATTCTAAAGGACAGGGCGTCTGGAGTTGACTTTGGATAATCTCAGCAGATCTGACCGCTCGAGGTAAATCACTTGAATAAATTTTCTCAAAAGGAATTTCCTTGAGATACTTGCCAAGTTGTTTTAGGGAGTCAATGGATTCAGGAAGTAGGGGAGAATCTCCACTAGCACCTTGAAAGCGTCCTTCTTGGTTCCAGACGGTGCGACCGTGGCGGACAAAGTAGAGTTTCATTACTTGTTGTCCTCCAAAATATCTACAAAGTCAGCTTTTACAAAGCTAGCCAAGTCTTGTGGTGCGACGATAATACTGTGACCAACTTCGCCTGCAGAGACAATCATTTGATCTAAGTCTAGAGCAATCTTATCGATAAAAATGGGGTAATTGTGTTTCTGACGAATTCCGACAGGATTATTGGCTCCATGAATGTAACCAGTTGTTTTTTCCAAGTCCTTTTGTGGAATCATGCTCACTTTTTTATTGCCAGAAATTTTGGCTAGTTTCTTTTCAGACAAGTGTTGAGTGATTGGGATAATTCCGATAATCGGTCCTGTCTTGTCTCCCAAAAGAGCCAAGGTTTTGAAAATCTGATCTCGTTCATAATCTTGAGGAAGCTCTCCTTCCAGGGCATTGATTTGAATCCCCTGATGTGGGATATCTGCTTTAGACAGGATTTGTTCCACTAATGTTTTTTTGATTTTAACTTTTTTTGCCATTATTTATACTTATCCTCCAATTGGCTCATCCAAATACCAAGCCAGATTCCCAAGGCAAAGAAGAAGGCAATAATGACATACCCAACAAGTGAAAGACCTGTGTATTGGATACTTTCAGCGTTTCCTGCATTTGGAATTAAGATCAAAAAGGTACTTGATAGGACGATACCGATGATGAAATGATAGACGCGTGAGTGGTAGTTATTTAAGGCATAATCCATCAATTTTGAAAAAATGATGAGAGTTGCACCTGCTCCGATTCCAATCGGGAAGAAAGTTCCCAAGAGGTCAAAGGTTTTAAAACCTGTCAACATAGGAGCATAGAGGCCCAAAATCAAAAGTAGATTTGATGGGCTGAGACCAGGAACTAATACGCCAAGAGCCAGCAGTGCACCTGCTAGGACGAAATTAAGAAAGCTGGCACTTAAGGTTCCAACGACAAAATTTAAGGCATAGAGTCCTAATCCAGAAATGATAAAGGTTGTCCAGAACCAAGCCAAATCAATCTTGTCTCGGTCAGATTCTCGAGTTGATTCTTTGAGGAGGCTAGGAACTGTACCAATGATGGCGCCCGCAAAGCTCCATAAGACAAAGACCTGATAATTTTCAAGCAGGTATTCAATCGGGTAGGAAAATAAGCCGATTCCCAGAAGCATACCGATGGCAACTGGAATAAAGTACAAAACATTTTCTTTAAAATCTTTAAAGGGATGGGCCAGAAAACCAATCATTCGTTCATAAATTCCTAAGATTGCTGCTAGAACCCCTCCGGAAATTCCCGGTAAGATAAATCCAAGAGCAATTACAATCCCTTTAATAACACGTGCTAACCATGAGAGCATATTTTTCCTCCAACTATTTCTATTTCAAAAAATCCTTACTATATTGTATCACAATCAAACACAAAAAGAAAAAGCAAATGGTAAACAAATGCTTTTAAGGTTTTAAAAAGAGTTTTCTAAAGGTTTCTTCTTTGTTTTTTAGGGAAGAGATAACGTTGATATCCAAATCATGGTCAAAGCCAGCAATTTTTCCTTTAGAAGTGTACTGATGAATGTCGTAATCTAAATCAGTCTTAGGAGTTGCCTCGTAAAATCCTGAGTCAGAACCATAGGAAGGAATCCAAACAGAGGTAAACTTGTCTGTATCAATACTGTGTTCTTCCATGAAGTAGATTCCGACGTAGATTCCGATGTTTTTAGCACCCAGTGATTCTAGCTTTGCTCGGAAAGCTTCAACACCCTCGTTCATATTGGACATGGTTTTGTCTTCCACATCTAGCCAATAGTAGCTAGGGCTGTATGGAGATGAAGCGTTATAAAAAACTTCAGCGGCCTTTTCCATTTCTTGGACACTTTTTCCAGCTACAAAGGCATAGACCCCAACTGGGACATTTCGTTTTTGAAACTCGGTAATATGGGTTTTAAAGGCCTTATCTACCCCATTAACAAAGGAAGCATCGTTCTCTTTGGACGTTTGAGCACCACTATGGACGCGAACGATAGCTCCAGAAATGTTTTGAGACAGAGTATCGTAATTAATTTCCTCAGGACGCTGCCAACCAGAAACATCAATCACCGGTTTATCTATATTGTGTAGCGCTTGTGTTTCTACTTGCGCGATATTTGACTTTGTTTTTACAGGATGTTCCTCAAAACGAGGGCGATTCAGGATTAAAATGAAAATCATAATCCCAAAAAAACCAAATAAAATAAGCGGATTAATTTTCTTTCTCATATCTCATAATTTTACCTTAAAAATGAAAAAAAATCAAAAAAAATACTCAAAAAATGGGTTAAGGAAAGGACTTTGGAGCATTTTTTCATTCAAGGGAGCGGAATGATTTGAAATATGGTATAATAAAAGGGAATTTCTAGAGAAAAGAGAAGATTATGTCAAATTATGCCATTATTTTAGCAGCGGGTAAAGGGACTCGCATGAAATCTGATTTGCCAAAAGTGTTGCACAAGGTTGCGGGTATTTCTATGTTGGAACATGTTTTCCGTAGTGTGGGAGCTATCCAACCTGAAAAGACAGTAACAGTTGTAGGACACAAGGCGGAATTGGTTGAGCAGGTCTTGGCTGGACAGACAGAATTTGTGACTCAATCTGAACAGTTGGGTACTGGCCATGCAGTTATGATGACAGAGCCTATCCTAGAAGGTTTGTCAGGTCACACCTTGGTCATCGCAGGGGATACTCCTTTAATCACAGGTGAAAGCTTGAAAAACTTGATTGATTTCCACATCAATCATAAAAATGTGGCGACTATCTTGACTGCTGAAACGGATAATCCTTTTGGCTATGGACGAATTGTGCGTAATGACAATGCTGAAGTTCTTCGCATCGTTGAGCAGAAGGATGCCACAGATTTTGAGAAACAAATCAAGGAAATCAATACTGGAACTTACGTCTTTGACAACGAGCGTTTGTTTGAGGCTTTGAAAAATATCAATACCAACAATGCTCAAGGTGAATACTATATTACAGATGTCATTGGCATTTTCCGTGAAGCTGGTGAAAAAGTTGGTGCTTATACTTTGAAAGATTTTGATGAAAGTCTTGGGGTAAATGACCGTGTAGCTCTTGCGACAGCTGAGTCAGTGATGCGTCGTCGTATCAATCATCAGCACATGGTCAATGGGGTCAGCTTTGTCAATCCAGAAGCAACTTATATCGATATTGATGTTGAGATTGCTCCTGAAGTTCAAATCGAAGCCAATGTTACCTTGAAAGGGCAAACGAAAATTGGTGCTGAGACTGTTTTGACAAATGGTACATATGTAGTGGACAGCACTATTGGAGCAGGAGCTGTCATTACTAACTCTATGATTGAGGAAAGCAGTGTTGCAAACGGCGTGACAGTCGGCCCTTATGCCCACATTCGTCCAGGTTCAAGTTTAGCTGCCCAAGTCCATATTGGAAACTTTGTTGAGGTTAAAGGGTCTTCAATCGGTGAGAATACTAAGGCTGGTCATTTGACTTATATCGGAAACTGTGAAGTGGGTAGCAAGGTTAATTTCGGTGCAGGAACCATTACAGTCAACTATGACGGCAAAAACAAATACAAGACAGTCATTGGTAACAATGTCTTTGTTGGTTCAAATTCAACCATTATTGCGCCAGTTGAGTTAGGTGACAATTCCCTTGTTGGTGCTGGTTCAACTATTACCAAAGACGTGCCAGCAGATGCGATTGCTATTGGTCGTGGTCGTCAGGTCAACAAAGATGAATATGCGACTCGCCTTCCTCATCATCCTAAGAATCAGTAGGAGCCTATCATGGAATTTGAAGAAAAAACGCTTAGCCGAAAAGAAATCTATCAAGGACCAATATTTAAACTGGTCCAAGATCAGGTTGAATTACCAGAAGGCAAGGGAACTGCCCAACGGGATTTGATTTTCCACAATGGAGCTGTCTGTGTTTTAGCTGTAACGGATGAGCAAAAACTCATCTTGGTCAAGCAGTACCGCAAAGCTATTGAGGCTGTCTCTTACGAAATTCCAGCCGGAAAGTTGGAAGTAGGAGAAAATACAGACCCTGTTGCAGCAGCTCTGCGTGAATTAGAGGAAGAAACAGCCTATACAGGGAAATTAGAACTCTTGTATGATTTTTATTCAGCTATTGGCTTTTGTAATGAGAAGTTAAAACTATACCTAGCCAGCGATTTGACAAAGGTGGAAAATCCGCGTCCGCAGGATGATGATGAAACCTTGGAAGTCCTAGAAGTAAGTCTAGAAGAAGCCAAGGAATTGATCCAATCAGGTCATATTTGTGATGCCAAGACAATTATGGCTGTTCAGTATTGGGAATTGCAGAAAAAATAGAGGAGGTCGATATGGGTAAACCTTTATTAACGGATGAAATAATCGAAAGAGCTAATAGAGGAGAAAAAATTTCAGGTCCCCCTTTGCTAGATGATGAGGAGACTAAGATTTTGCCAACATCTTCTTCCCGTTTTGGTTATGCCAATCCTAAGGAACATGGATTTAGTCAGGAAACCTTGAAGATTCAGGTCGAACCGTCTATTCATAAAAGCCGTCGCATTGAAAATACCAAGAGAAATGTTTTCAATTCTAAATTGAATAAAATTTTATTTGCAGTCATCTTTCTCTTGAGCTTGCTTGTCTTAGCAATGAAACTGTTGTAATAGAAAAGGAATTGAAATGAAAATAGGAATTATTGCGGCTATGCCAGAAGAACTGGCCTATCTGGTCCAGCATTTAGACAATGCCCAGGAGCAAGTTGTTTTAGGCAATACCTATCACACAGGAACCATTGCCTCTCATGAAGTCGTTCTTGTAGAAAGTGGAATTGGTAAGGTCATGTCTGCTATGAGTGTGGCGATTTTGGCTGATCATTTCCAAGTGGATGCTTTGATTAACACAGGATCAGCTGGGGCAGTAGCAGAGGGTATTGCTGTTGGGGATGTTGTGATTGCTGACAAATTAGCCTATCATGACGTGGATGTTACAGCTTTTGGATATGCTTATGGACAAATGGCGCAACAACCGCTTTATTTTGAATCAGATAAAACCTTTGTTGCTAAAATTCAAGAGAGTTTATCTCAATTGGATCAAAATTGGCATCTTGGTTTGATTGCTACAGGAGATAGTTTTGTTGCAGGAAATGACAAGATAGAAGCGATTAAGTCCCATTTCCCAGATGTTTTGGCTGTTGAGATGGAGGGGGCAGCTATTGCTCAGGCAGCGCATGCCCTTAATCTTCCAGTCTTAGTCATCCGAGCTATGAGTGACAATGCCAATCACGAAGCAAACATCTCTTTTGATGAGTTTATTATCGAAGCTGGACGTCGCTCTGCCCAAGTTTTATTAGCCTTTTTGAAGGCCTTAGATTAAGCGAAAATTTGACAGTTTTTCTAGCTTATGATAAGATTTAAGTAAAGAAAAGCTAGAAAACGTTTCAGAGGATATTATGAGTATTGAAATGACCGTCAGTGAGATTGCAGAGGTTTTAGGATTATCTCGCCAAGCAATCAATAACCGTGTCAAAGAATTACCAGAAGAAGACACAGATAAAAATGACAAAGGGGTAACAGTCGTTACCAGAAGTGGCTTGATTAAGCTAGAAGAAATTTATAAAAAAACGATTTTTGAAGATGAGCCTGTCAGTGAAGATGTCAAGCAGCGTGAACTGATGGAGATTCTAGTTGATGAGAAGAATGCAGAAATTCTCCGTCTTTATGAACAATTAAAAGCCAAGGATCGTCAGTTATCAGAAAAAGACGAGCAGATGCGTATCAAAGACCGTCAGATTGCTGAGAAAGACAAACAACTCGATCAGCAGCAACAATTGACCCTTCAAGCCATGAAGGATCAAGAAAATCTTAAGCTAGAGCTGGACCAAGCAAAAGAAGAAGTCCAATCAACTAAGAAAGGCTTTTTTGCTCGTTTATTTGGAGGATAATCAAGGAGCTGTTTAGGTTAAATGCTAACCTGATGGCTTCTTTTATTTCTAAATAGTATAGTTGCTCAAGTAATACTCAATGAAAATCAAAGAGCAAACTAGGAAGCTAGCCGCAGGCTGCTCAAAGCACTGCTTTGAGGTTGTAGATAAGACTGACGAAGTCAGTTACATATATCTACGGCAAGGCGAAGCTGACGCGGTTTGAATTTGATTTTCGAAGAGTATAAAATAACAGTATAGGAGAGGTAGAAAATGGAACGATTAGAAGAGTACATTGCTTTTGATTTAGAATTTCATCAGCATGAAGGACAAACACACCTGATTCAAGTATCGGCAACGCGTTTTAGAGATGGTCAGGAAATCGACGCCTATGATTCCTATGTTCATACCAGCGTTCCCTTAAAAAGCTTTATCAATGGTTTGACTGGGATTACGGCTGAGACCTTAAAAGATGCTCCACCAGTGGAGGAAGTTATAAAAGAATTCCAAGAGTTTGTGGGTTCTTTGCCAATGGTAGGTTACAATGCTGCTAAAAGTGATTTGCCTATTCTAGCAGAGCATAGTTTAGACTACAGTCAGCAGTATAAGGTGGATTTGTATGATGAAGCTTTTGAACGTCGGAGTTCGGATTTACATGGTATTGCCAATCTCAAATTGCAAACTGTTGCCTCGTTTCTTGGATTTCAAGGTCAGTCTCATAATAGCTTAGAGGATGCTCGGATGACGGCGCGTGTTTACGAGTCCTTCCTAGAGTCGGATCAAGCTAGAGAATTGTTAGAGACAGAAAGTAGCCTATCAAACAATCCTTTTGGAGGCTTGGACTTGTCTCAATTATTTGACTAGGAGTGCCTATGAAACCTGAAAAACCTAAAAATCTAGGTTTTAAGCAGATATACTTTAATCTAGATAAAATTCTCTTTCTCTTTTTCTTGATATTTATGATGATTGAGTTTGTCTGGTTACCATCAAATTCTTGGATTGCTGGACTTTTGCTCCGTCAGACAGGCTATCTCTTTCTTTCCTACAACAATATTTTTGCAATTATAAAGGGTTCTCCCTTTGTTAGTCTTGCTTTATTTATTCTGGTGATTGTTAATTTATTGGTCGCCTATTACCAGATAGGACTTCTCTTTATCGGAGCTCGCCATCTCCTCTATCATGAAAGGAGAACTCTGCTGGAGTACAGTCGCAAGGTCTTTCGTCAAAGTTTCTTGTTTATGAAGCAAGTGACGATTTCAAAAATGGCCTTTATCTTCTTTTATGTCATGATGCTCTTTCCATTGATTCGAAAGATTTTAAAGATTTATTATCTCAATAAAATCGTGATTCCGGAATTCATAGTAGCCTATGTAGAAGATAAGTATTGGTTGGTCGGTTTGGTAATCACTGTTCTAGCCTTGCTGCTGTTTTACATTTCAATACGTTTGATGTTTGCCTTACCTCAGATTTTATTTGAGAAAAAAACAGTCAAAGAAGCAGTCAGATACAGTCTAGAGAAGACAAGAAAGCACTCATGGTTTTATATTTGGAACTTGCTCTGGATTATCGTCAAAACGTATCTATTTTTCATTCTTTTATTGATTCCAATCTTGGCAAGTCAGGCACTGATGGATGGTTTGACTCATAGGGAATCTCTTGTGCTGGGAATTATCAACTTTGTCTTGATAAAGAATTTCCACTATATGGCCTTGACTTACTTTCTCATTAAGTTTGTTTCCTTCCTAACAGGAGAAGAACTAGAAATCACACCAAGGCGAAAGAAAGACCACTGGATGAGATGGGGAGTGATGGGCTGTGCTTGTATCTTTTTCGCTCTTGAGGGTTATGTTTATTTAGAAGCTCCAGTCGCCAATAAACCTTTAATCATTTCTCACAGGGGAGTATCAAATAAGAATGGTGTGCAAAATACCGTCCAATCACTAGAAAAAACCGCTCAGTTATCTCCAGATTTCGTTGAGACGGATGTTCAGGAAACAAAAGATGGCCAGTTTGTCATGATGCATGATGCCAATATCAAGAATCTGACAGGAGTTAATGCCAATCCCCAAGATTTAACCTTAGATGAATTAACCAAACTCGATATTTCAGAAAATGGCTATCATAGCAAGGTGTCTAGTTTTGATGACTATCTCAATAAAGCCAATGAATTGCATCAAAAACTCCTTATTGAGATTAAAACCAGTCGAAAAGATAGCCCAGATATGATGAAACGCTTTATGGAAAAATATGGAACGATTCTTAAGCAGAATGGTCACCAAATGCAATCCTTGGACTATCATGTGATTGATCAGGTGCTAGCCTACGATTCTCAAATCCCAGTCTATTTCATCCTGCCTTACAATAGTATCTTCCCAAGAACCAAGGCTACAGGTTACACCATGGAGTATTCAACTTTAGATGAAAATTTTGTCAACAAGCTTTGGAATACCGATCAGAAATTGTACGTATGGACCATCAATAGTTCAGAGTCCTTTGATAAATCTGTTCATTTGGGTGCAGACGGCATGATAACAGATGACTTGGAAATGATTCAAGATCAGGTTACCATTGCCCAAGAAGACCCAGAGTATACTGAATTGCTTTTCAAACAGGCCATGGAATTCTTTAATTTTTAGTAATCAAAAAGAGGAACAGTTGTTCCTCCCATGATAGGCAAGTATTCTCTTGAATGCTTGTTTTTATTATTTTAGAATGGCAATTTCCCAGCGAAAGCACCCAGTTTTTTCTTAGTCGTTTCATCGATTTGTTCAAGAGCAGAGTTGATGGCTTGAACGGTCATATCAGAAAGAGTTTCAAGATCTTCTGGGTCAACGACAGCTGGATTAAAGTCAATGCTGACAACTTTCTTATCGCCAGTTAAGGTCGCTTGGACAAGGTCTTGAGCAGATTTGCCAACAAATTGCATAGCAGCAAGTTCAGCTTGGCTTTGTTCCATTTGTTTTTGAAGTTTTTGTGCTTGGCGCATCATGTTTT
>CAUUIG010000033.1:0-16224 GCA_963545095.1 uncultured Streptococcus sp. | reverse complement strand
CTACTAAAGAGAATGACTTTTGTCAACAGACGAAACTCTTTAGTTTTATTTACACAGGTGCATAAGAAATATAGTAAATTGAAGTTGGAATAGTGCACCACAATTGCTAAAACATTTCTAGAAATTAATTTGATTTCCCCAATCAATTTGTTCACATCTTATTTCAATCTACTATATCTTTGAAAAATTTGGGGCAGACATAACAAAATCCCTTGTAAATCAAGGGATTTTCTGTTTATTTCATGCTAATTGCCGGGATTGAACCGGCGACCTCATCCTTACCATGGATGCGCTCTGCCAACTGAGCTAAATCAGCTTACCTAAAAAGTATACTACAGTTAGAAAAACTTGTCAAGTTTCCTTAGAAATTTTCCATAAGAAAAAGCCAGGTAAGAGCTACCTAGCTTATCTTCTTCTATTTGCTTAAATCGATTCGACGACCAATTTTACCAATGATAATCGCTCCAATAATCAATGAGGCAAATTCACCAATTCCTGTTGTGAACCAAGTAAGGAAAAATGGTAATTGCGCTACGATATTCAACTCGGCAGCAATTGTAAACATGGAAATTGAAAAGAGGATTGAAAAGAAGAAATGATCTTTTCGAATCAATCCGTTAAAGAGGTAATCCTTGCTGTATTTTGCAAAAAGCCAAACACCTAGACTGAGGAATACCAAGGTTGATCCACCACCAACAAAGACATCTAGCAGTCCGAAGCTAAAGAAATTAGCAATCATACAACCGATGGTAACTCCGATGATGTACTTAGGATTGTAAAAAGCCATAAAGTTCATCATTTCTGAAATACGAAACTGATAAGCACCATAGCTAATGGCATTTAGGGGCGGTGTGACAGTCAAAACGACGTAGATAGCAGCGACGATTGCAATATCTGCTACATCACGAATAGTTAATTTTTTCATCTTTTCTCCTTTGGCGGGTTACCCACGTGTAATATGCTTGGTGAAAGAAGCTAAGCACCAAGGGTTGATTTATTCAACCTTATTAGTATAGCACAATAACTTGCTTTATGCTATACTTAATACATGGAAAAATGTATTCAAAAAATTTTTAACAATGAGATTTTTGCCTATCTCTTCTTTGGCTTTGCGACAACTCTAGTTTCTATTCTCTCACGACTAGTCATTTATCAGCTAACTCATAAAGAACTCCTCGCCACTGGACTAGCAAATAGTATCGGTATCCTCTTTGCCTTTATCACAAATGATACGATTGTGTTTAAACAAGCAAGGAAGAATCGACTTATCCGTTTAGTAAAATTTTCTCTTGCCCGCCTTTCTACTTTTCTGTTAGATTTGCTCTTTACTTTTCTGTTTGTGACTCAGTTTCCTCACATCATAGGACAATTCGTAAATGAAAGTCTTGACAAAATCAATGCAATCGAAACAGTTCTTGCACAAATATCAATAATTATTCTTAATTATATTATAAGTAAGCTATATGTTTTTAAAAAATAAAAAATTTTGAGCATATATCTTGCAAGCTCTTCTTAATTAATATATAATTAAGAGTAAAAATTTTTTGAAAGGGAAAATGAAAATGTTAAAAGATCTTAAAACATTTTTGCTTCGTGGTAATGTTGTTGACCTTGCTGTCGGTGTAATCATTGCCTCTGCTTTTGGTGCTATCGTTACTTCATTTGTTAATGATATCATCACTCCACTTCTATTGAACCCAGCCTTGGAAGCTGCGAAAGTACAAAACATCGCTGAGCTTGCATGGAATGGTGTTACATATGGTAAATTCTTAAGTGCTATTATCAACTTCCTTGTTGTAGGTACTGTTCTCTTCTTCGTTATTAAAGCTATGGAAAAAGCTCAAAGCCTTACTAAAAAAGAAGAAGCTGCTGAGGAAGCTCCAGCTGCTCCAACTGAGTTGGAAGTACTTCAAGAAATCAAAGCTCTTCTTGAGAAAAAATAATCGATTAAAAGGATCTAGCGCAAAGCTAAATCCTTTTTCTTTACTCTTTTGGTAACTTACCTGCTTTCTCAAGCATTTTCTTGATAAGATAAGGCATCTTAACATTTTCCCGACCTTTTTTCTCAATCAGTTTTTTCACAAATTCTGGCATTTGTAAATCTTGAGATTCGGCCAAGATATTTTTAGTCTCATCTGAAGGAACTAATTCATCAAAGGTTTCTTCTTCTGGGAGAAATTCCTTAAATTCTTGATGTTCATTAGCTCTGACTGTATTAACCAAGGCATCAATCAAACGAGAATCTGTATTTGGCATTGGTGGACGATGGTAGTTGACTCCCAATTCCTGACACAAGTCAAAACATTCCACATCGTTGTCAAACAAGACTTCAATATGTTCACTGATGAAACTGATAGGAACAAAAATATAATGGTCTGGATGTTCTGTCTGTTCTCTAAGATACTCCAAGACATCTGGCTTAATCCATGGAATACCTATATCACTCTCACTTTGCCAGGTGTTGGTGTATTGCTCGGAACTCAAACCTAGTTTTTCAGCAACTAACTTGCTATTTTCAAAAATTTGGTCGATATAGGGGTCACCAAAATCCAAGGCAAAAATGGGTACACTATGGGCTGAAAAGATAACTTTAAAGCTATCTTGCTTCACTTCTTCTTTTAAAATCTTAGCAATTTCATCTGCCCAATAGTTTAAGAGCGCTTCTTCTTGATACCAATCCTTAATAACTAAAAATTGAATTTGCTTGCTTTCTAAAAATTTCTCATAACCCATGACAGAGTAGAAAGAATAATGGGGCTCCAAAATCAAGCAAATACACTGCTCAACTCCGTCTGCTTCCATCTGACTAATCACATCTGGAATAAAGGGACTGGAAAATTTATTGGCAAAATAGACACTGTATTCATTTCCCAATCTAGCTTCTACCAAGGCAACCTCTTCACGAGTAATTTTTTGCAGAGGGGTCCCTCCAATTAGCACATAATTGTCATAGAGGGTTTGAATCTCGTGATCTTGAGGTCTCACTCCACGACGAATATTTGTGAAAAAATCAGCCACACCTTCAAAGGTAATCTCTTCTGGCGAACCGAAGGTCATCATTAAAATTGCTTTTTTCATAACTGCTTCCTTGTGATATTTTTATCAAGTTTATTTTATCATTAATTCATTGATAAGTAAACGCCAACATAGCGAATTTCCCTAACTTCAGTCTTTTGTTTTTCTCTTTTTTCTATGATACAATGGAAAAAATGAATTCAAAAGGAGTTTTTTATGACTTATCCAAATCTCTTGGACCGCTTTTTAACCTACGTTAAGGTCAACACGCGCTCTGATGAACACTCTACTACTACTCCAAGTACGCAGAGTCAGGTTGACTTCGCAACCAATGTTCTAATTCCTGAAATGAAACGTGTTGGACTGCAAAACGTCTACTATCTACCAAATGGTTTTGCGATTGGTACCTTGCCAGCCAATGATCCATCGTTAACACGTAAAATTGGCTTCATCTCCCACATGGATACTGCTGATTTTAATGCCGAAGGAGTCAATCCACAGGTAATTGAAAACTACGATGGTAGTGTGATTGAACTTGGGAATTCTGGTTTTAAACTAGATCCAGCTGACTTTAAGAGTCTAGAGAAATATCCAGGACAAACCCTCATCACAACTGATGGAACAACTTTGCTAGGTGCTGATGACAAGTCAGGAATCGCTGAGATTATGACAGCCATTGAATATCTGACTGCCCATCCTGAAATCAAACACTGTGAGATTCGTGTTGGTTTTGGTCCAGATGAGGAAATCGGTGTTGGTGCTAATAAATTTGATGCAGAAGATTTTGATGTTGATTTTGCCTACACTGTTGATGGAGGACCACTAGGAGAACTTCAGTACGAAACTTTCTCAGCAGCTGGTGCTGAATTGCATTTCCAAGGTCGTAATGTCCACCCTGGTACTGCAAAGGGACAGATGGTAAATGCTCTGCAATTAGCAATTGATTTCCATAATCAACTCCCTGAAACTGACCGTCCTGAACTGACAGAGGGTTACCAAGGTTTCTATCATCTTATGGATGTTGCTGGAAGCGTTGAGGAGGCGCGTGCAAGCTACATCATTCGTGATTTTGAAAAAGATGCCTTTGAAGCGCGTAAGGTAGCCATGCAGTCTATCGCTGATAAAATGAATCAAGAACTTGGTAGCGACCGTGTCACTCTAAACTTGACAGACCAGTACTACAATATGAAAGAAGTCATTGAAAAAGATATGACTCCAATTACCATTGCTAAGACCGTTATGGAGGATTTAGGGATCAAGCCTATTATTGAACCAATCCGTGGCGGGACAGACGGCTCTAAAATTTCCTTTATGGGAATCCCAACTCCTAATATCTTTGCAGGCGGCGAGAACATGCACGGACGTTTTGAATATGTCAGCCTTCAGACTATGGAACGTGCAGTTGATACCATCATTGGTATCGTAGCTTATAAAGACTAAAAAGACGAGGTAGCTCAGCTACTTCGCCTTTCTTTTTATTCTTCTGGTTTTTCTTGATTTCCAGTACTTGTTACAGATTCAGTTGTTTCCTTTTCTGAAGTTGATTCAGCAGGCTTAGAATCTCTTGTGTTGCTTGGTTTGCTTTCGTCGCTTGCGGTATCACTGTTAGCTTCAGATGCTACTGGTGCTTCGATTGCTGTACTTGCATTTGGTTGATTCTCTGCACTTGTGCTATCAGCATTCGATTCAGCTTTGGTTGCTGGAGTCGCTTCTTCACTTGCTCTTGATTTTGACTTGATTTCTTGAGTCAAGGCTACTATTGTTTTCGCTAATTCAAGTAAAGCTTCTTTATCATTATTTTTCACATCATCATCAAGCTGATCGAATAGTTTATCAACTTTATCAAATTCTTCATTTGAACCATTGTTATCTTCTAAATACTTATGTAATGAGTTGATATATCCATAGAGTTGTTTATGTAGATTAATTATTTGTGGATCTTGTTGCGCAGTCTCTTTCTCTTTTTGCAGAGTAGCTACAATACGTTTCAATAGATCGTTAACTTGGACATTGATTTCATCCAAGTCTGCATCAGCCTTGCTAGCTGCAACTTTTAGATTTTCTACTTCTTCTGCCAAAGATTGTCTGATTCCTACTTCTTTCACTTGAGCTAAGAATTGCTCTGCTTTGATTAAGATAGTTTCAACTTGCTCTTTACTTATATGATTGACATGTTCCTCCTTCTTAAGATTAGGATAGATTTCTTTCAGGAATTCATAAATTGCTTGCTTAGCAGATTGACTATCAACTGTTTCTTTATCTAAAACTGTTTCATTTACTTTTGAAGAAGTTGGCTGATTTTTCAAAGTCTCTTCTACTTCTTGTTTTGTTTGGTAAATGCTTGAGAACAGTTTATTCAAGTCCACAGCCTTACGGAAAGATTGTGATTGATATAAAGTCAAAGTCAAATTAGCAACTTTATTACGAAGCTCATCACTTAAACGACTATCATTTACATGCTCATAGAAGTACTTGATGTATTCCACTGTTGTATCACCAGTACGATCATTAAAGTCTTGAAGAGCTTGAAGTTGTGATTCAATCGCTGCTAAACCAGCCTCATCTTTAGCCAACTTAGCTTCTTGAAGACGAACTAGAAGGTCTTTTTTCGGAAGTCCATAAGAGTCAGTATCTAGTGTATTGATTTTATCAATCAAGGCCTGATATTTCTTATCTAAAGCACTTGTTTCGACTGGTTTGACACTTTCATCAATATGGATATATTGCTTATCAAAGAGGTCAAGTCTTGCAAGATAACCCGCAGTAGAGTTGGTTGCAAGTTTCTTCATACTCTCAGTAAATTGACCCAAAGCCAACTCAATCTGTCTTTGTTTAATAGGTTGATCTTGATAAATCGTTCTACTTTCAGCTAGAAGTTGATCTACTTTTGCCAAGACTGCCTTCTCATCAAAATCTCCAGGTTGATAGTTGGATTGGAGAGCTGGAATCTTGTTTTTCAAAGCTACTTCATAGCCCTTGGTTTGAACCTTGATATAGTGATTGTGGTCGCCATGAGGAATCACAAAACTACCATTTTCTACCTGTAAGCTATAAGGAGACACACCATCACGTAAGGCAGTAGTATAGAGTTCATTTAAGAAATCAAGTTCTGGATTGCCAGTTTGGAGTGGAAGTCGAACATGTTCCTTACGAACAGCATAGGGATGGATATGAGTTGGATCATAGGCTTGGTCTGGATTTCCAAAGACAAAGAATCCGTTTGAAATTCTAATAGCTTCAAGTGGTACACCATAGGTCTTAGAAATGTAAGCAATCTTTTCTTCATCGCTAGCATCTCTTGAGAAAGACTCTACCGTTTTAGCAAGAGGTTTTACAGGCTCTGCATCATGATGTGTGTTCAAATGATTCTGAGCCGCCTTAATTTGGTCTGCTGTCAAATCCTTCTTGAAGAAGTAATGATTGTGGTCACCGTGACTCATGACAAAACCTTGCTCATCCTCACTGATGACACGATTGGCATCAAATCCATGATCATGGCTTTCATCATGATGGTGTCCATGATGATCTTCGTCGTGATCGTCATCATGTGCTGGACTTGGTGTTGCTATATTTGCACCTTTCAAGTGATCCTGCGCCGCCTTAATTTGCTCTGCTGACAAGTCCTTCTTGAAGAAGTAATGATTATGGTCTCCGTGACTCATGATAAATCCTTGATCATCTTCACTGATAACACGATTGGCATCAAAAGCATGATCATGGTCTTCACCATGATGAGCGTCATGTTCCTCTCCATCATGACCATGTTCTTCATGCTTAGGATTCTGACTTCCATGCTCACCGTCTTGCTCATGATGATGGTTTTGCTGAGTAGGTTTTGCTGCTGGTTTGCTTGGATTCTCCAATGGTATTGGTTTCACGCTGTCACTAGTTAGAGGAATCATTCTCGCAATCTTTTCTTCTAATGCAGAAAGCTTTGTATAGGGGATGAAATGATAGTGATTTCCATGAGGAATCGCTACACCACTTGGTGTTCTGCTTGAAATCTTAGCAGGGTCAAAAGTCAAACCATCTGATTCAGCATATCGTTGAGTACTTGGAAGAGCATAGAGCTGCTGTAATAGACTTTGAAGACTCTCGGCTTTATTACTTGGTATTTCAGTCTGTTGAATAGGCTTGGTAGTTTGACCAGTCCCATTTGTACTTGGACGATAGTCAGTCACACTCGGTTGTTTTCTAGTTCCAGAGAGATAGGCTTGAGCTGCAGCCAATTCACTAGCAGACAAATCACTTTTTGGAATGTAGTGATAGTGTCCTCCGTGAGGAACGATATAAGCATCACCCGTATCTTCAATAATATCAGCTGGATTAAAGACATAACCATCATCTGTCGTATAGCGTCCCTGAGACCTTGCTACAGCAACATCTGAGCTGACCTTCTCATTATCTTTGACGTGTTCTTGTTTTTGACGATTGATTTCATCCTTAGTTCGAACATTATCAGCATGAGCTACATCTTTCAGATAAACATAATATTTTCCCTCAACCTTAATGATATAGCCACCCTTGACTTCATTGACAATATCAGCGTCTTTAAGTTGGTAGTTTGGATCTTTCATCAAGAGTTCTTCACTAAAGAGGGCATCATAAGGAACTTTCCCGTTATAGTAATGATAGTGGTCACCATGTGACGTCACATAGCCCTGATCTGTGATCTTGATAACAATTTGCTCAGCCTGAATTCCTTCTTTTTGACTGACCTGATCTGGTGTCAGGTTTTCAGTTTTCTGACTTGACTGGCTACCATCCACATAAGAGACCCTATTATTGTCCTTATTTTCCTGCGAGCGATGCTGATTTAATGCATAAGCACATAGACTCAAAGACACAATAACAGCTGATCCAGCTGCTATATATTTTTTACTTAATTTCATAAATCCCTCATTTCAATAAATAATGAAGCTTTTTCTTAACTTCTTTTCTCGGTTAAACAGTTTTTTCATAAACTGGTTATTTAACCAATTAATTAACCAGTAAATAGTTTACCTTTTTTAAGCTTATCTGTCAAGATTTTTATTACATTTTAAAAAATAAAAGCCAGTATTGCTACTGACTCTTACATCATTTTCATTTAACAAGATAAAATTTATGCTTTTGGTTTCGTCGTAACTGACTCACTACCTTTTAACAAAGCAAGCAATTTTTCTGCTTCTGCCATGATACCATTATTATCCATGGTTTGAAGACTCAAATTATTTCGTAAACCAGCTAGACTCTCTGCCACATTGTCTTTCAAACTAGCATCGGTTACTGTATCAAGTAGAGCTTCTACTTCTTTGAGTTTGGCTCCTACTTTTTCAGTCTCTACTTGAGGAACTTTAGCCTCATCTGTAGTATCTTCAGCTTCTTCCTCTGTCTCTTCCGTATCAGTGCTTGGTTTATAAAGATTATCTGCTGAAGGATTCAAACCTGCGTGATTCTCTTTTTCATCAGATTCAGGGCGAGTTGGCTCACTTACTTCATCATGTTTCTTATCTTCATCATGTTTACTGTCTTCTGGCTTATTTTTACGAACATGGTCGCTGGCATTTCCCCAACCATTATCTGAGTGAGGGCGTTCGTCTGGATGTTCTACATAATATTTTACAGTTGCAAAGAGATCCTCAAGGCTATAACCCTTAGGTGCCTCGTAGAGTCCTTCGTCAAACCAACCAAATTTAATGTTATGGTAATGATCATAATGGGGAATAATCAAGCTTCCGTTTTTGACTTCAACAGTATGTTGGAGATTGTAAGGCATGTGATCAAGCGGAACCTTCTTAGCTGCCTTCACTTTATTATAGATTGCTTCTACTCCTTTAACTTCAGTATTTCCTGACCCCTGATTATCTGTTGAAGGAGGCGTCAAACCTTTCTCTTTAGCATAAGCCTGAGCTGCTGCTCTTTCAGCTTCAGACAAGCTTTCTTTCTTAATCCAATGACTATGGGTCATATGTGGCGTTACATAGGCATCTCCTTCATCACTGGTAATATCTCGAGTATCAAAGATATAGCCATCTTCTGTTGTATACTTACCTGCTAATTTCGCTAATTTAATTTCATCGTCCGTATAAGCAATCTGAGAATTTGGCTTACCAAGACGTTCTGGATGAGTGATTGGTGCTAGGAATGCTAATAAATCATCTACTAATTTTCCTTTATTAGTCGATTCATCATTCAAGCGCTCTGCTAATTTGTCTAAGGCTTGAAAATCAGAAGTACGACCCTTATTTTCAGACAAGGCTTTATGAGCTTCGGCCAATAAATTATATGCTTTATCATAAAATTCTTGGTCACGAGGTGGTACATTTTCTTTCTTCGCAACTAGAGCGTGTGTCTCTTGAGTTTTCTTAGACAAAAGATTTTCAATAGCATCAATCTTATCCTTGGCCAAATCTTTAGCAAGAACATAACGACTGACTCCCTTATCCTCGAAAACATAACCGTCGCCAACTTTTCTAACAACCTGGTTGACATCAAATTCAGTCGGTTTATTTTCCACTGGTGCTAGCGGTTTGGTAGTAGGGGCTGGCTTCAGAGGAGTAACACTTGGCAAGACACTGCCATTTTGTCCCTTAACAGCTATCATACGAGCCAATTTTTCTTCCAGCGGTGACATTTGTGAATAAGGAATAAAGTGATAATGGTCTCCGTGTGGCACAGCAACACCGTTAGCTGTACGTTTGATGATTTGTGCCGGATCAAAGACGAGTCCATCAGATTCTACATGTCGTTCTGACAAAGGTTTGTCATACAATTCACGTAAGAGTGTCGGAATATCTTCCCCTTGGTCTTGATGATAAGTTGGAGTGACAGTAAGATTAGGAGTCTCTGATAAACTTGGTTGGGCTGGTTTTACATCATTACTATTTGGTTTACTTGAACTTGTAGAAGCATGAGAACCCTGTTTACCATTCCAATAAGCTTGGGCGGCAGCCAATTCCCCTGCAGACAAATCACTCTTAGGAATATAGTGGAAGTGATTGCCATGAGGAACGATATAGGCATCACCCGTGTCCTCAATGATATCAGATGCATTAAAGATATACCCATCATCCGTTGTATAACGTCCCTGTGCTCTGGCAGCAACTACCGCCTGATCGTTAGAACCGCCTCCATGATTATGACTGTGTTCCTGCTTCTGACGCTTAATCTCTTCTTTTGTACGAATATTATCCGCGTGGGCAGCATCCTTGAGGTAAACATAGTATTTACCATCTACCTTAATCACATAACCACCCTTGATTTCATTGACAATGTCGGAATCCTTCAACTGATAATTCGGATCTTTCATGAGGAGCTCTTCACTGATGATGGCATCATAAGGAACCTTGCCATTATAGTAATGATAATGGTCTCCATGAGAGGTCACATAACCTTGATCCGTAATCTTGATAACAATTTGTTCGGCGTTGATTCCCTCTCTCTTACTAACTTCATCTGGTGTCAAGTTCTCTGCCTTTTGGCTTGGTTGGTTACCATCGATGTATGAAACACGGTTATTTTCTTTTACAATTTGAGCTTGATGCAAACCTAGTTCATAAGCACAGACACTTAAAACAAGTGCAACTGCTGACCCAGCTAGATATTTTTTATTGATTTTCATTCTTTTCTCTTTTCTTAAATCTATTTGATTCACCACAAGATGGTGAACTAGTTAATTAACTAGTTAATAGTTTACTCTTTTTAGTATTGCTTGTCAAGAATTTTACATATCCACATAATAAAAATAAAAGCCTCTTTATCGAGACTTTCATTTTTCATTAGTTTATTTTTTCCTTACTTACAGATGAAGGATTACTACCTTTTAATAACGCAAGTAATTTTTCTGCTTCTGTCATGATACCATTATTATCCATGGTTTGGAGACTTAAGTTATTTCGTAAACCAGCTAGGGTTTCAGTTGCATTGGCTTTCAAACTCGCATCATTCACTTTAGCAAGTAAAGCTTCTACTTCTTTGAGTTTGGCTTCTACTTTTTCAGTCTCTACTTGAGGGACTTCTGGCTCAGCAGGTGTTTCCTCTACTGGCTCTTCATCTGCTTTGAAGTTCTTATTTGGATCTTCACTATGGTCTTTCTTACCTAAGACATGCTCGCTGGCATTGCCCCATCCATCATTAGAATGTGGACGTTCGTCAGGATGTTCAACATAGTACTTAATCGTCGCAAATAAATCTTCCAAGGTATAACCATTTGGAGCCTTGTATGAATGATCATCAAACCAAGCGAATTTAATGTTATGGTAATGATCCTTATGTGGAATGATTAAATTACCATTTTTTATCTCAACTGTATGCTCGACCATGTATGGAAGTCGAACGAGTGGAATTCGTTTCTCTCCTTTCACACGATTGTAAATAGCCGCTGCACTATCTCCAGTTGGATTTGCTTGAGCATCTGCGTCTGGAGATGGAGGTAGGATACCTTTTTCTTTAGTATAGGCTTGAGCTGCAGCTTTTTCCTTATCAGAAAGGCTGTCTTTTCCAATCCAGTGACTATGGCCCATATGAGGCGTTACATAGGCATCTCCTTCATCACTGATAATATCATGTTCGTCAAAAATGTAGCCATCTGAGGTTGTATACTTATCAGCTAATTGTGCAATACGGACTTCGTTTTCGGTATATTCAATTTGAGAATTTGGTTTACCAAGTCGCTCTGGATGAGTAATTGGTGCTAAGAATGCCAATAAATCATCTACTAATTTTCCTTTATTAGAAGATTCATCATTCAAGCGTTCTGCTAATTTGTCTAAGGCTTGGAAATCAGAAGTACGACCCTTATTTTCAGACAAGGCTTTATGAGCCTCGGCCAATAAATTATATGCTTTATCATAAAATTCTTGATCACGAGGAGCGACATTTTCTTTCTTCGCAACTAGATCGTGTGTTTCTTGAGTTTTCTTAGACAAGAGATTTTCAATAGCATCAATCTTATCCTTGGCTAAATCTTTAGCTAGAATATAACGACTAGCGCCCTTATCTTCGATAATATATCCATCACCAACTTTTCTAACAACCTGGTTGACATCAAATTCAGTCGGTTTATTTTCCGCTGGCGCTTGAGGTTTGGTAGTAGGGGCTGGCTTCAGTGGAGTGACGCTTGGCAAGACACTGCCATTTTGTCTCTTGACAGCTATCATACGAGCTAATTTTTCTTCCAGCGGTGACATTTGTGAATAAGGAATAAAGTGATAATGGTCCCCGTGAGGCACTGCGACACCATTTGCTGTACGTTTGATGATTTGTACCGGATCAAAGACTAAGCCATCAGATTCTACATGTCGTTGACTGAGTGGCAAGGCATAAAGCTGTTTCAAGAGACTGGATACGTCTTCACTTGGATTTGCTTGATAGCTATTATCCACTTGTGGGCTAACACTTGGAGACCATCTTCTAGTATTTGCTTCAACATTGCTTTGATTCGTTTGTCCATATGAACTACTATTTGACGCCTCTGATGAGCTGCTAGAAGAATTTGTTGACGGACGATACCCAACTGAGCTTGGTTGATTACCTTTTCCAGATAAGAAGGCTTGGGCAGCAGCTAATTCACTCGCAGACAAATCACTCTTCGGAATATAGTGGAAGTGATTGCCATGAGGAACGATATAGGCATCGCCCGTATCTTCGATGATATCAGATGCGTTGAAGATATAACCGTCATCCGTTGTATAACGTCCTTGAGCTCTGGCTGCAACAACTGCCTGATCGTTAGAACCGCCACCGTGATTACTACTGTGTTCCTGCTTCTGACGTTTAATCTCTTCTTTTGTCCGAATATTGTCCGCATGGGCAGCATCCTTAAGGTAAACATAGTATTTCCCGTCTACCTTAATCACATAGCCACCCTTGATTTCATTGACAATGTCTGAATCCTTCAACTGATAATTCGGATCTTTCATCAGAAGTTCTTCACTGATGATAGCATCATAAGGAACCTTGCCATTATAGTAGTGATAATGGTCTCCATGAGAGGTCACATAACCTTGGTCAGTAATCTTGACAACGATTTGCTCGGCATTTATACCTTCTTTTTTACTGACTTCATCAGGTGTCAAATTTTCTGCCTTTTGACTCGGTTGTTTACCATCGATGTAAGAAACACGGTTATTTTCTTTTACAGTTTGGGCTTGATGCAAACCTAGTTCATAAGCACAGACACTTAAAACAAGTACAGCTGCAGATCCTGCTAGATATTTTTTATTGATTTTCATTTTTGCCTCACTTTAATTCTTCAGCTAATACACTCATATTTTCTTCTAGATTTTCTAGGTAAGTCTTGTCATTTTGTGGGTCTGCCTCTAAAGGATTCAGAGTTTTAAGACCCACACCTGTTGATTTGACAAGAGTTTCAGCTACTTTTGAAGAAGCATTACTTTCTGTAAAAATCGTTTTAACCTTATAGGTTTTAACAAATTCCTGAATTTCTGTTAGTTGTCTTGGACTTGGTTCTTGTTCAGGAGAGATACCTGCAATACCAAGTTGATTGAGTCCAAATCGCTTAGCAAGATAAGAAAAGGCTGTATGTTGTGTTACAAATGTTTTCTGAGTCGCTTTTTCAAATTTAGGTTGAAATTTCTTAGTCAATTCCTGAGCCTTTTTGATAAAGGCTTGCGCATTTTTCTGGTAAGTATCTTTATGCTCACTATCTACTTCTGAAAGTTTGTCAGCGATAATTTGGGCTTCTTCGCCAGCTTTTTCAGGATCTAGCCAAGTGTGAGGATCATAGAGCGTTTTTTCATCAACTCCATCACCTGCTTCTACATCTTCTAGTCCAGGAACTCGGTCTAATGTCATTCCTTCTGAAGCCTCTAAAACCTTAACTTTAGATTTTTTTAGATTGGGATCTAAACTTCCTGCCCAAGATTCGAGCGTATGAGAATGGTAAACAAAGACATCTGCATCATAGATGGCTGCGATATCATTTGCCGAAGGTTCAAAAGAATGAATTCCACTACTTGACTGAATCATCCGAACATCATTCAAGTCACCAGATACTTCCTTGACCATAGCGTAAATAGGATAAAAACTGGTCACAATCTTCATCCCTTTCCCTGTCTGGCTTTCCTTTTGACCACAAGCCCCTAAACACAAAAGAAAGACACTTAACAATACTAAAAATAAACTTTGTTTTTTCATAAACAACCCCTTAACTATTTAATTAACTGGTAAACATTCTACTCCTAAAAATTTAATCTGTCAAGCTATTTTTAGAAAAATTTTGAAATTTCTTTCACATATAAAAATCTGCTGAGTTTCAACAACTCAACAGATTCTCACTTTATATACTCAATGAAAATCAAAGAGCAAATTAGGAAGCTAGCCGTAGGTGGCTCAAAACACTGTTTTGAGGTTGTAGATGAAACTGACGAAGTCAGCTCAAAACATGTTTTTGAGGTTGTAGATGAAACTGACGAAGTCAGTAACCATATATACGGCAAGGCGAAGCTGACGTGGTTTGAAGAGATTTTCGAAGAGTATTATTCTTCTATGGTAGAATGCTTATAACCATAAGTAAAGTAAATAAGACTTCCTATCAACAAAGCAACTAGGAAAGCAATCCAGGTTTCCACATTATACTGCAACATGAAGGATAGACAAATGATGATTGATAAAATGGGTAACAGGGGTACCAATGGTGTTTTAAACTCCCCAGCTTTAGGCATCCCCTTTTCTCTCCGTAAGCGAATCAAACCATAAGCCAGCATGATCAAGTAGGCCAAGGTACAAATATTTAAGAAAGCTGCAATACTAGCTAGTGGGAACATTCCTGCTGCTACTGCTGAAGCTAGACCTGTCAAGATAGTAGCATTTTTGGGTACCTTGCTTGTTTTGGTCAGTTCTTTAAAGGCAGCAGGCATTAAGCCATCGCGCGCTAAACTGTAAATCATACGCGATAGGGCATAGGTCATCGAAATACAGACTGTAATCAAGGTCAAGATAGCCACTAATGACACATAGTTAGCTGCCCAACCAATCCCAACGCTACGAAGGGCAAAGGCAACGGCATCGTCGACATTTAGATGACTATAGTGAACCACACCAGTCAAGACAAGCGTCACCAAGGCATAGAGAATAGTTACGATAGAAAGCGATAAGACAATCCCTCTAGGAATATTTTTTTGAGGAGTCTTGACCTCATCTACAGCCATAGAGATGGATTCAAATCCCAAAAAACCGAAGAACATCAAGGACGCACCAGCCATAATACCAGTACTAGCACCATAGATTTGTCCAAAACCGTAAGGAGCAAAATTGCTCCAGTTCTCAAGTTTAATATTCCAAATTCCTACTAAAACAAAGAGAGCTAAAGCGGAGAATTTCAAAATAACTAGAATCGAATTAAAGCGTAAGGCAGCCTTGGCATTGAGTAAAACAAGCGAGGTCACTAATGCCAATACAAGAATAGGCAATAAGTCAACAAATGTCCCTGCTTGAGGATTAAAGGTACCATTTAAAGCCTGAGGAAGGGCTATCCCGTATTGAGACAGTAACCCTTTAAAATAAGCTGCCCAACCCGAAGCTACGCCTGATATGGCTGTCATGAACTCCATCATGGTTAACCAACCAGCCAACCAAGCAGGGAATTCTCCTAAGATAGCATAGAGATAGCTGTAGGCACCACCTGTAGCAGGTACTCGCGAAGCAAATTCTGCAAAAAATAGAGCTGATAATCCCACACACAAGGCAGAAATAACGATTGAAATCACTAGGGCTGGACCAGCAAGTGTTGCAGCTGCAGTACCTGTAATTGTAAAGACGCCTGTCCCTACCATGGCTCCGATACCCAGCAAAATCAAATCCCATAACTTCAAATGCCTGTGCATCTCCGTTTTATCCAAACTTACATTCTTTGTTCTAAATATATTCATCTTTCACTCCAAAATAAAATGATGATTCTATTTTACCATAAATATAGGATATTTGTGAATATTTATAAAATAATTTTCTAAAAAAATCTGACTACACTCTTGTAATCAGATTTTTATCTATTCTAGTTCATTTCTTTAAAGGCTGCTTCTGCATCCGCGTTGCTGATAACACCAAATTGAATCTTTCCAATCTTTCCTTGACTATCAATCAGGTATTCTGTAGGAATGCTTCGAATTTGATAAGCTTGGAAGGTAGTTGCTTTGGTATCATAAAGTACTGGGATATCCTTATAACCTTGATCTTGGAACCATTGTGGGAATTGCTCAACAGTTTTTT
>CAUUIG010000032.1:0-16293 GCA_963545095.1 uncultured Streptococcus sp. | reverse complement strand
ATAATAATTGTAATATCCATAACTTTCTCCTAATGATAACTATTTATTATCGCTATACAAAGCACCTAAATAGGTTTATAATAGCATGATTATTGATAAAGGAGATTTTTATGGATTATAAACTTATTTCTACTTACTTAGATTATTGCAAAACTCATAAGCGTTTGAGTTCACACACGATTCGCGCTTATAAGAATGATCTTATGCAATTTTATAACTCAGACCATGATAATGTCGAATCCTATATAGAACACTTGACACAATCTAACATAAAAACGAATACATTAAGAAGAAAAATTGCTTGTATAAAGGTGTTTTATAACTATCTAAAATACCAGAACATAATTGAAGAGAATCCCTTCAATCAATTGCGCTTTCAATTTAGAACTGAAAAAATATTACCTAAAACGATTCCGCATGACATTCTGAAAAGCATTTTTATATATTTAGAACAGAAAGTAATTGTATCTAAAACTGACTATCAAAAACAACACGCTGAAAGAAATCTACTAATTATTTCACTTTTACTTTCAACAGGCATCAGAATTTCTGAACTTTGCCACATTCATCTCAAAGATATTAATCTTTCCAATAAGACACTCCATATTATAGGAAAGGGTAAGAAAGAACGTATCTTATTTTTAGGAGATCAAAAAACATTCAATTTATTAGAAACATATATAAATAAAACAAGAAATGAATCCAATGATTTCTTGTTCCCAGGGAAACATTCACTTAAGCCATTGTCAGAGCAAAGTGTACGTTTAGTTATAAAAAGAATCGTTGAACAAAATAACTTTTCTAGAACTATTACACCGCATATGTTTAGACATAGCTTTGCGACAATGCTTCTAGATAGTGATGTAGATATTCGATATATTCAACAAATTCTTGGACATAGTTCTATATCAATCACACAAATCTATACTCACGTATCTCATTCAAAACAAAAAGAAATACTCAGTTCTTTTAATCCTGTATCAGCGATTCATTCTGATAAAAAATGAACACTCATTAAACACACTTATTTCATATATTTATAATTTTTTGCTATATCCTGATAAACATTGATAGTGTATATCCCCCAAAAATTTACATTTTTATATGAAGTATTTGATAAAAAGGAGTATAATAACTTTAAAACGGATTACATGTATATCGATAAGGAGGGCAACTCTTTATGCTGAAAAGATTTGTTACTAAGAAACACCTCGTACTTTACTTCTTTTCTATTGCCATTACTTGGTTGGAAGCAATTATCACGCCAGCCCTTGTTCAAAATATTGTTGCTAGTTTTACCAATCAAGAACTAGGCCTTCTTTGGAAAGTTTTGATTTTAGGAATCCTTGGTAATCTCATCCTCTTACTAGGTTTGGCTGGGAAACGCTATTACTACACTCGTTTGATTACTGATTTCAAATATGGAATTAAGAGTGCTATTTTTAAGCGATTTTTAAACAGTTATGAGATTGGTGAAAAGGATATTTTGTCCGACCTAGAAAACGACGTCAAGCAACTAGAAGAAAGCTATATTGAGCCAACGGTCATCATCATTTCTTCTCTTGGCTTCACAACTGTGTCCATTCTCTATGCCCTGTGGACCAATTTTTACCTGGGCTTGATTTTCATTCTCTTCTACTCCTTTCCTGTACTCTGCAGTGCTATTGGATCAAAGCGTTTGGACTCACTTTCTGAAAAGCGGTCCACTGTCAACCAGAGCTACTTAGCTAGCTTGACAAATTTTATTGGCGGTAGCCAACAAATTCGCCATTATCAGGGGCAAGACTACTTTTTTGCTCGCTACCAAAAACAATTACAAACCAGTCTAGATGCCGAAATCAACTATGAAAAACAGCGAACCTTAAACAGTCTCTTTATCAATAGCATCGATGCCTTTTGTTCTGTTACACCAATCGTCATTGGTGGCTTTATGACCTACTATAATTATTTAGATGCGGCTAGTTTTGTGGCCATCTATCTGGTTTCTCATAATATCGGCTATCAATTCCAAGAGTTGGCTTATTTTACCAACACCCGAAAAGCGAATCGAACTCTTCTCAACAAATACCAAAAACTTTTGAGCCAACCTGACTCCATCTCGCCTAGAAGCATAGAAAATATTTTCCCCATCCAACTTGACACCATCTCCCTAGAAAAAGAGGGGAATATCCTCCTGTCTCCGATTTCCATGCACATCAAGCAAGGAGAAAAAATTGCCATTATCGGGGAAAGTGGTTCTGGTAAGACGACACTACTCAATATCATTCATGGAGAAGAGATACCGACAAGTGGCCAGATTAGCTTTGCTGGTCAAAACCTGTCCCGTCAAGAAATCGCGGGCATTGGTTCCTATATCCTCCAAGATAGCCATTACTTTGATACGCTATCTCTGGAAGACAATATCCTTCTGGGACTGGATAAAAAACAAGAGACTTTAAATCATATCCTCAAAAAAACAGGATTAGAACATTTGAAAAATCGAACGCTCAGCAATGATAGTCTGTCTGGTGGAGAGAAACAACGCCTAGAAATTGCTCGCGCCCTCTACCACGATAGCCAACTCATCTTAGCAGATGAGATTAAGGCCAATCTTGACTCGGAAAATAGCAGAAAAATTAGTGACCTGCTCTTCTCCCTCCCTCAAACAGTCATTGAAGTCATTCACCACTACACGGAAGAAGACTTAAAACACTATGACCAAGTCATTCACTTAAGCAAAGAAAAGTAAAAGCCTATAACATACGATTTGAAAAAGCAAGGAACCCGAATTCCTTGCTTTTTAACTCAATATCAAACTGGCTACAATAGGGCTGACAAAGACATAGAGAATACCGGTGACACCGATAGCCAAGCCACCCATGGCTCCTGCTACAGAGCCGTATCGAAAGGCTGTTCCTGTTCCGACTGCATGCCCTGTTCCTCCAAGGGAAAGACCAACAGCTACTGGATCATCTATTTTCAACCACTTCAAAAGGGTTGGGCCGATGACACTGGTCAAAATCCCAGTTGCTACTACAACGACCAAGGTCACGGTCGTCAGACCTTGCAATTTTTCTGTAATTCCTACTGCCATGGCGGTTGTCACTGACTTAGGAAAGAGAGAAATGGCTAGGAAAAAGTCCATGCCAAAAATCTTAGCTACAAGAGCTGTGAAAGAGGTATTGACCACTACCGCTAGCAGACTACCAAAGAGAATACTCCGAGCATGGTGCTTCATCAAGTGAAAACTCTTATAAAGCGGAATCCCTAGAGCCACGGTCGATGGGACAATCAAGTTGTTCAGATAAACCCCACCTTGGTAGTAATCTTGGTAAGAAATACCCGTCACTTTTAGAAAGATGATAATGAAAACAGCTGACAAAAGCAAGGGCGTTGTCAATGGATGGGGGAAACGTCTGTAAATCAGCATTCCCACTAGATAAGCTAAGATAGACAGGGCAAGCCCAAACAGGGGATTGGAAACAAATTCACTCATTTGGCATCTCCTTTCTCATAATCTCCCTCAAATCGTCTCTTGATAAACTGAACAACCAAAGCAATGAGGATAATATTGATGACTGCTGCAAAAAAGACAATCAAAACAATTGGCAAAAGATAGGGAGCAATCACATCAAACTTCTCCATGATTCCCACTGCTGGCGGCAAAAAGAGAATGGTCATATTGGCCAGCAAGAAATTCCCCACCATGTTGACATGCCTGGTTCTCAGCCACTTAAACTGTAGGGCTAAAAAGAGAATAATCAAGCCAATAATACTGCCTGGAATGGGCAAATGAAAGAAACTAGAGATTCCCTCTCCGATTAGAGAAATCACAAAGAGAATCATTAATTGAACATATAATTTCATCCTAAACTCCACGAAATAGACTTCTTGCATACCAGTTTACTCTTTTTTCAGAAAATTTCAAGGAAATGCACAAGAGTCATTAAAAATTAGAGAAGAAAGGGGATACAAACAATTCTTGACTTGTAAAAATTGGCTTGATTTAGGATAAAAGATGCCTGCGTCCTTCTTGCCAGCTTTCTTGAAAAGTAGTATAATTATTGCATGCGCAATCATCTTGTGATGCAGAGATTGTCCGTTAATGGACTTTCTTCTATTGACAACTCTAAAAAGAAAGGAGAAAATATGACCTACTTGGAAAAATGGTTTGACTTTAATCGTCGTCAGAAAGAAATTGAAAGTCTCTTAGAAGAGACTATTGCCCAGCAGAGCGAGCAAAGTCTGACCTTGAAAGAGTTCTACCTCCTCTACTATCTGGACTTGGCTCAAGAAAAATCTCTACGCCAGATTGACCTGCCAGATAAACTTCATCTGAGCCCGAGCGCTGTTTCTCGGATGGTGGCTCGCTTGGAAGCTAAAAATTGCGGTCTGCTTAGTCGCAGGTGTTGTGATCAAGATCGACGCTCTAGCTTTATCTGCCTGACAAGTGATGGGCAAAAAACACTGGCCTCTCTACAAAAGGCTGTCGAAGAAAGCTTGGAAACTGGTTTGGATTTCTTGATTTAAGATGATTTTTGAAAAAAGTTGCGTGCGCAATCATTTTTCTTGACATTCTCTTTTACAAGGAGTAAAATAAAGTCATCATTAAACAAAGGAGTTTTAAACATGATTGAAATTACCTATCTAGATGCCAGCAAGAACGAAAGAACTGTGACTTTCGAATCTTATGAAGACTTTGATCGTTCACAACAAGCTTGCCTTATCGGCGTCGCAGACTACTACCCTGTCCAAAAATTAACTTACAACGGTCATGATTTGGACTACCATGGGACTTATGGAGATATCTTCTTCTATCTCATGAAACAAGATTTAAGCCAATATAACTAAAAAAGGAGAAATACAATGGCAAAAGCAATTACAGATGCAACATTCGAACAAGAAACAAAAGACGGTTTGGTCTTGGTAGACTTCTGGGCAACTTGGTGTGGTCCATGTCGTATGCAAGGTCCAATCTTGGACAAATTGTCTGAAGAACTTTCAGAAGATGTCTTGAAAATCGTTAAAATGGACGTTGATGAAAATCCAAACACAGCTCGTGCTTTTGGAATCATGTCTATCCCAACTCTTCTCTTCAAAAAAGACGGCCAAGTGGTGAAACAAGTTGCTGGTGTTCACACAGCAGAACAAATCAAGGCCATCGTTGCTGAATTGAGCTAATCACACTAGAGACCAAGTACTTTCTTTGGTCTCTTTTTTCTTGCCCTTTGCCATTTTTCAAAAAATATGCTAGACTGTAAGTAGAATATTACGATGTTTGGGACATGCCATCGCTAAAAAAAACCTCTACTTGGTATTTTTTAGCTCCCTCATGGGAGCTTTTTGCGTGCTCTGAACATTTCCCATTTTGGAAGGAGTACTATGAAACGTCAATCAGCCTTGGTCGTCTTTAGTGGCGGTCAAGATTCTACAACCTGCCTCTTTTGGGCTAAAGAACACTATGAAACGGTCGAAGCCGTTACCTTTGCCTACGGCCAACGCCATCATCTCGAAATTCAAGTTGCTAGAGAAATCGCTAAGGAACAGGGTATTCGTCATCATATCCTAGATATGTCTCTGCTGGGGCAAATCACTGAAAATGCCTTGACTTCTGATCTAGAGATTGAGCAAAAAGAGGGGGAGCTTCCCAATACCTCTGTTGACGGTCGCAACCACCTCTTTCTATCCTTTGCGGCAGTTCTTGCCAAGCAACGTGGCATTAAAGATATCGTGACAGGTGTCTGTGAGACAGACTTCTCTGGCTACCCTGATTGCCGAGATGTCTTTGTCAAATCCCTTAATGTGACGCTCAACCTTGCTATGGATTACGACTTCGTTATCCAAACACCTCTCATGTGGCTAGATAAAGCTGAAACTTGGGAATTAGCAGACCAACTCGGTACCTTTGACTATGTTCGTGAAAAGACCTTGACCTGCTACAACGGGATTATTGGAAGTGGCTGTGGAGATTGCCCAGCCTGCCACCTACGTCAACATGGTTTAGATGTTTATCTCTCACAGAAAGGAGAGGACTAATGTTTTTTGCACCCAAAGAAATCAAACAGGAAACTGGGGAGTCTCTTGTCTACAATCCTCACAGAACCTTGGTATCAAAAGAATTTACCTTTGATGCTGCCCACCACCTCTTTCACTATGAGGGAAAATGCAAATCCCTGCACGGTCATACCTATCATTTGCAGATTGCTATCAGTGGATTTTTAGATGAACGTGGCATGACCTACGATTTCGGAGATATCAAAGCAATCTACAAGAACTACTTAGAGCCCCACTTGGATCATCGCTATCTCAATGAAACTCTTCCCTATATGAACACGACTGCTGAAAATATGGTTTACTGGATTTTCCAAACCATGAGTCAAGAGTTGCCAGACGAACGTGGTCTCCGTTTGGAATACGTTCGCCTCTATGAAACTCCGACTGCCTTTGCAGAGTTTAGACGGGAGTGGTTAGATGACTAGGGAACGTGTCCTCAAACTACCAGTTCTGGAAATTTTTGGCCCAACCTTTCAAGGTGAAGGCCGTGCTATTGGGCAGAAAACCATGTTTGTCCGCACTGCTGGTTGCGACTACCACTGCGACTGGTGCGATTCTGCCTTTACTTGGGATGGCTCTGAAAAGCCAACTCGTATGACTGCTGACGAGGTCATTGCTGCCTTGGATAAATTGGGTAGCTACGACTATGTAACCCTATCTGGGGGAAATCCTGCTATCCTAGCAGCCAACATGGCTGAATTGGTCACTAAACTCAAGGAACGTGGTGTCACTCTTGCTGTTGAAACTCAAGGCTCCCGCTGGCAAAATTGGTTAAAAGACATCGACCAGGTCACTCTGAGCCCCAAACCTCCTTCATCCAAGATGGAAGTCAACTTTGAGACCCTTGACTTTATCGTTTCCCAACTAGATCCAGACAAGGTCACCTTTAAAATCCCTGTCTTTGACGATGCAGATTTGGCCTTTGCTAGAGGCATACAAGAACGCTACCAACCAGATGTTCTCTTCTTATCAGCAGGAAATCCTGAGCCCAAGGCTACGGGTAATATTGTCCAAGACCAACTGGACCGCCTCAAAGAACTCTGGGAACGTGTCGCTGCCGACGATAGCTGGGGCAATGTCCGCGTCCTTCCTCAACTGCATACCCTCCTCTACGATAATCAACGTGGTGTTTAAGATTAGAAAGAAAAAATCATGTCACAACAAGAAGAAATGAAAAACCTAAGCCTACTAGGCAATAAAGAAACCAACTACATTTTCGACTATCAACCAGAAGTTCTCGAATCCTTTGACAATCGTCATGTGGAAAATGACTATTTCATCAAATTCAACTGCCCTGAATTTACTTCCCTTTGCCCTATCACTGCTCAGCCAGATTTTGCGACCATTTATATTTCCTACATTCCTGACAAGCTCTGTGTCGAGTCAAAATCCCTCAAACTCTACCTCTTTAGCTACCGAAATCATGGAGATTTTCACGAAAACTGTATCAACACCATCGGGAAAGACTTGGTCAACTTGCTAGACCCTCGCTATTTAGAAGTCTGGGGAAAATTCACTCCGCGCGGTGGCATCTCAATTGACCCTTACTACAACTATGGTAAACCAGGAACTAAGTATGAAGGATTGGCAGAACAACGCCTCTTCCAACACGACCTTTATCCAGAGAAAATTGACAACCGTTAAACTCATACGAAAAAGCCCTGTTCCTCAAGATGAGGAGCAAGGCTTTTTGAGTTTCAATTATTCTTCTGTTCCAAGGAAGTTTTTCGCAACAAGAGCTGCAAGAATTCCACCAACGATTGGGGCAAGGATGAAAATCCATACTTGTTGAAGGGCTGCGCCACCTACCAAGACAGCTGGTGCCAAACTACGAGCTGGGTTTACTGAAAGCCCAGTAATGTTCAATCCCACAAGAATCATCGCCATCAAGGACAAACCGATTACCAAACCAGCAATCGCGCCATTGCCCTTGCTTGCTGAGGTCACAGTCATGATAACCAAGACAAACAAGAAGGTTGCGATGACTTCAAACAAGAAACCACCAAAGACAGTGACACCGTTTGCCAAGGCATTTTCACCAAGACTAGCAGTTGACATACCTGAATTTGCCAAGAGGAAGAATACCGCAGCTGACGCAAGGAAAGCTCCAACAACCTGACCAAGGATGTAGTTGACAAGGTCTTTTGATGACAAACGTTTGTTTACAAACATAGCAATAGAAACAGCTGGATTCAAGTGAGCACCTGAAACAGTTCCGATTGAGTAGGCTGCAACCACGATGGCTAAACCAAAGGCAAAGGCGATTCCAAGGTGACCTAGGCCATCAAGACCATTTCCAAAAACAACAGCTCCTGTCCCGACGAACACAAGCATGAAAGTACCGATTAACTCAGCGACAAATTTTTTCATTTTCTTTCTCCTTTTTTCAAAAACTAGATACTAGTCTATCAAAAGAGGGAAAGGGTTTCAAGAAAATTGATTGGAAAAATACTGGTTTGCCTCACTATCTTTTAATTAAGGAATTAAACAGAAAATACATTTCCTCTATAGAACTTATCAGTTGCTTATCTCACTAGCATTTAGCAACTTGATATAATCTAGACCCCATTTCTCGACAGCATCTAAAACAACTCTGAATTCCTGCCCCATTTCAGTTAAGCTGTACTCAACTCGTGGTGGAACTTCGGCATAGACCTTTCGTTGAACAATCTTATCCTTTTCTAATTGACGGAGATGACGGGTCAAAATAGTTTGAGTAATCCCAGGCAATAATCTCTGCAATTCTTTAAATCGTTTGGTACCCGTACTCAACTGATAAATGATTACCAGGGCCCATTTCCCTGTTAAAACCCTCTGCGTTGTCGCAAATGGACAAATACCATACTCGCTCACTTTATTTGGCATAAAATATCTTCTTTCTATTTTTTAAAAAAATTTTATCTTTTAGTATCAACAATAGTACCACTTTTGATACCAGCTATCGAAAAAGTGTCTACTTGTTTTTTCGATTGTAACTGTTACAATTATATCATAAAAAAGAAATGGAGAATAGATATGTCAACAAACTTAGAAATTTTCAATGCTTATAACCAAGCTTTAATTGCTGGTGACTTTCCTGGTATCTTTGAAACGATGACAGACGACATTATCTGGCATCAACCTGGTACTCATAGTATATCTGGTACAGTTGTTGGTAAGGACAAGCTAGGACCTCACTTGGCTACATTTGCTGAGAAAACTAATGGAACCTTTAAGGGGGTAACAAATTGGGTTTCTGACAATAAGGATTTAATCGCAGCCAATGTTACTTTTCTTGGAACACGGGCTGATGGTACTGAACTCAATATGAACGGGATTGACCTCTTCCGCATTGAAGACGGAAAAATCAAAGAAGTTTGGCTCTTCTCTTCAGATCAAGCTGAAGAAGATAGCTTTTGGGGATAATTAAAGAGGCCGGGACAAAAAATTTTGATTTTAGGAATTCTTTATTATAAATTTTTAAAATCGATAGATTAGAAAAAAAGCGAACAAGACAGCATTCTGAGTGTCAGATAACTCGTTTTGTTCGCTTTTTATATTTAAGGTTAAACTTTTGTCCCAGACTCTTTTAATTTACTCTCCCAACTGGGCACTGTAGGCGATAATCTGATCAACTGTGTCTGACAAGAATTGGATAGTATCACGGAGTGGTTTGTCTGTTGAAATATCAGCACCGATAATCATGGCTGACTCAAGTGGTGTCTTGCTACCACCTGATTTGAGGAGATTGAGCCAGTCTTCAGCTCCAGTTTCTGAGTTTTTAAGATGGAGGTAACCAGCTGTCGAGATCACAAGTCCAGCTGAGTAAGTGTAACTATACAAGCCCATGTAGTAGTGAGCTTGGCGCATCCAAGTCAAAGCTGCATCGTCGTCGATTTCAATGGCATCGCCCCAAAAATCTGTCAAAACTTCCTTCATAATACTGTTGAGTTTACTTGCTCCAAAGGTTTCCCCTTCTTCAATCAATGTATACACCTTACGCTGGAAGGCTGCTTCCAAAAGGTGGGTAATAAAGTTATGGAAGTAGGTGTCTGTCAAGCGGTGAGCCAGAGCGAAGCGTTTTTGACGTGGGTCGTCAGACTGGTGCTCCAAGTAGTCACTGAGGAGCAATTCATTGAAGGTCGAAGGCGCTTCGACATAGTAGGTCGACATGTGGGCATTGAAATAGCTTTGGTGATTGTCTGAAAAGATGAATTGACCAGAATGCCCGATTTCATGAATCAAGGTATAGACATCGCTCAAACGACCTGTCCAGCTCATGAGGACATAAGGGTGCACGCGATATGGGTCCGCTGCATAGCCACCAGAATCCTTGCCACTATTGGCAGCGAAGTCCACCCAGCGCTCTTCTTGATAGCGAGCAACTTCCTGACAATATTCTTGCCCCAAAGGTTCTACCGATTTCATGACCAAATCATAGGCATCGTCAATAGTCACTTGAGGATTCAGGGCGCTGTCCAAGTCCAATTTCCAGTCTGCAAAAGTCATCTTTTCAAGACCATTGACCTTGGCAACATGCTTGAGGTATCTCTGAGCAACGGGCGCAAAATCCTTCATGATGAGGTCAATCTGGCGGTCAAACATGGCACGGTCCACTTCTTGCTCAGCTAGAAGATAATCAAAGACTGAGTCGTAGCCCTTCATATCTGCCAAGAGTTTTTCAGACTTGACTTGGGCTAAATAGGCTGCTGCAGCCGTATTTTGGTGCTTACGCAGTCCTTCTGAGAAGGAACGGAATGATTTCTCACGAACCTCAGCGTCCTCATGGTTTTGGTAGAAATTCTCATAGGTCACAAAGCTGTTTTTGTAGGTCTTACCATGGGCTTCAAAATCAGCCATTTCAAAATCCCCAGCTCGCATCTTAGTGTAAATATCCTGCGGACTGTAGAAAACTTCACCGAGATTGGTCAAGGCCTTCTCCACATCTGCCCCAAGATAGTGGGCTTTTTTGATTTTTGCCTGACGAATGGCTGCCGTTAAGTGAGGCAATTCTCCCAAACGGTTCAAGACTTCCTCGTCAGCTTCCACCAAGGCATCGTCAAAGAAGGTCAGAGCTACGCTGGCGTCTGTTTCAAATTCCATCCCAGCTTGGGCAATATTGGCAAATTCGTCATTGCTATAGTCTGTCGTCTGAGGCATAAAACCATAGTTACCAATATGGCTCATCTGAATGTAGATTTGCTCCAATTCCGCAAAGGCCTTTTCAAAATCCTCAAAAGTATGAAGATTACCCTTATAGTCACGGCTAAATTGATTGATGTCTTCGCGAGCCTTCTCGATTGCACGCAAGAAATCTTCACGGTCTTGGTATAGGGCTGTTAAATCCCAAAGTTCCTTCTCTGGAAATTCTGAACGGTGTTTTTGTTCCATTTTCTTCCTCTTATTTCTCTAATTCTAATAAAACACTAAGGGCTGATAAAGCGTAAAGTGGTGCTGTTTCTGCTCTCAAAATACGAGGACCAAGACCTGCCAAGACTGCTCCCTTAGCTTCGAAACTCTCAATTTCTGCAGGTGATAGACCACCTTCTGGACCAAAGATAAAGAGCAGTTTTGCTCCTTTTTCAAGGCCACTAACTGCTTGTAAAAGCGCAGCAGCTTCTCCTTCTTTTGCCGACTCTTCATATGCCACTACGATAGAGTCAAATTGGTCCAGTTGAGCTAGAAAGTCTGATTTTTTCTCGAAAAGTGTGACACTCGGTACTAGATTACGCTTGCTTTGTTCTGCTGCTCCAAGGGCGATTTTTTCTAGTTTTTCAACCTTTTTACCCAATTTTTTGCCATCCCATTTGGCGACCGACCAATCAGCAGGAAAAGCCCAAATCTGGCTGGCTCCCAGTTCGGTTACTTTTTGAGTGATAAACTCCAGCTTGTCCCCCTTGGGAAATCCAGATGCAATGGTCACTTGAACGGGCAGTTCCACATTGTCATCTAGTTCTTCTACCAACTCAAACTGACGATTTTCCACATCTAGCACACGCGCCAAGCGCTTAATTCCATCATCAAAGACCAAGATCACTTCATCATCTTCTTTCAAGCGCATAACCTGAAACATATGCTTGCTGGTTTCCTTGTCCTCGATGGTGACAGGAGAGACTGCACTACCTTTGACAAAATACTGTTGCATGCTAGCCTCCAATCACACCGAAAATATCCTTGGTTTTCTTAAAGACACAGGCATTCCATTCCCCTTGAACCATGTGAGTTTCGAGAAAAAATCCAGCTGACTCAGCCGACTCGCACACCATATCCCACTTGTCCTTGATAATGCCACTCATGATCAGGTAGCCTTCATCCTTAACCAAACGATAAGCATCATCCGTCAGATGAACGAGGATATCAGCCAAGATATTAGCCACGATGACATCTGCTTCAATCTCAACACCCTTGAGCAAGTCTCCAGCAGCTACATGGATATTTTCCATACCAGGGTTGAGTTCAATATTTTCCTGAGCAACACGAACTGCCACATCATCTAGATCATAGGCAAAGATTTCCTTGGCACCAAGCAGCGAGCTAGCAATAGAGAGAACCCCTGAACCAGTCCCCACATCTAGCACCGTTTCGCCACCACGAAGAACCTGTTCCAAGGCAAAAAGGCTCATCTTGGTAGTTGGGTGGGTTCCTGTTCCAAAGGCCATACCAGGATCCAGCTTGATAATCTTTTCTCCAGCAGTCGCCTCATAGTCTGTCCAAGACGGCACGATAGTCAAATCATGAGTGATACGAGCTGGTTCATAGTATTTCTTCCAGTTGTCTGCCCAGTCTTCCTCAGCCAAGGCAGTCGTCCCCATCTTGACCTCACCCAAATCCATAAAATCTGTCAATTCTGCTAGGCGAGCCTGCAAGTCTGCCTCAACCACTGCCACATCAACCGTATCAGGATAGTAGGCTGTCACTACGATTTCTTCTTGCTGCTCGACCTCTGGGAAAATTTCACCGAAGCGGTCGACATTTCCCACATAGTCCATGCTATCTTCAATTGCTACCCCTTGGGCACCTAACTCAATCAAGAGGTTGGAAACCAACTCCTCTCCCTCACGCTTCACTGTAACTTTTAACTCTTGCCATGTTTCCATCATTAAGATACCAAGCCCGTAAAACACAAAACCAAAATAGGAAATTCTCTGAAGACGCTTGTGTCTATGAAAAGTTTATCTTTTTGGCACAGTGTTTAGGGCGAGTTCAGTTTAGAAATGTAACTGAACTATCCTTTCTATTTCTCTATGCATTTTTTCATGTATACCATATCCATGCCTTCTTTTTCAGGTTCAATATGGGTTTGATGGTAGCCGTTCTTCTCATAGAAAGCAACCATACCTTCATCCTGTAATACCGTACACAAATCCCACTGTCTAAAAGTTGGAAATTCCTCTTCTAGCAAGCGCAATCCCTCAGATCCATAACCTTTTCCTTGATACTGGGGCAAAATAGCTGCCGTTCCTAACCAAGCTTTCGTTAACTCGTCATGGGTCTGAATTCGAAGAAATCCGATTTTATCTTCGTTTTCTTTCACAAAGTAGTAATAGCTATTGGGACGCTCGACTAGTTTCCACTTAATTCGTTCACTGTCCTCCAGATAAGGATCGTATTAATCTTGGTATTTGTCATAAACAGCCTTAAAGCTAGCTCTTTGAATCGCAATGATGGTCTCCAAATCCTCTGCTCCTGCTCGTTCAAGTCTTATCATAAACTTTCCTCCAAATAATCCCTCAATCTACCCTGCAACTGCGGAACTACTTGACTGGATGTCAAAAATTCCTCAATGTTCATCAGTTTATAGGCTTGCCCTTCATCTCCAAATACAATCTGGTCAAACTGTTCTTGCGTTAACTTGCCGACTAGAAATACCGATTGTTTATCCGCAAAAAGCATACTTGGATAAACCTTACTCCAAAGCAGACAATCCTCAGTCAGATGAATTCCCAGTTCTTCATAAACTTCACGCGCCACGCACTCAAAAGGACTTTCATCCCCCTCGCGTCCCCCACCGGGCAGTTCCCACATATTGGGCCAGGGAATGCTTGCCTTATCATCGCGTAAGATAGTCAAGAGCCTATCCCCACAAAACAAAGCAATCTTACAGCCTGTGAAATCAGAAATTTCTATTTCCATATTAGACTCCTTCGGTTAATTCCTTTTCCAGCTCGGCTAACCAGTTTTGATAATAGATTTTCTCATCCCGTAACATCCGGCTGCTATTCATTTTCTGTCTAGCAATCTTCATAGCCTTGTGAGTTTGAACTACATCTTTCTTTACCTTAAATTGATACCAAGCTTGAATGACCTGCATATCTGCTGTTTTTATAGACAAAAAGGATTTGACCCCTCGAATACTTGCATATTCTTCCGCTTTCTTATTATCTCCTTCCATCAGAGCAACTTGAAGAAGGTATAATTGAGAACTAGTTTTAGACATTGGATTGTCTGTTTTCTCTAGCACAGACTGCAACTGTTGCTTTGCAAGCTCTATATTATCATCCAATATGAATACCAACCCCTGAAGAGTCTGAACACTTTCTGCAAAACTCCCTCTCACATCCTCATCAACAGACATGATAAAGTCTTTTAAATCATATTCTTGAGGAGCTAGCAAGGTCTGGGCAGAATGCCTCAACATCAGGTAGGCGTATTTCGTATTTTCAGGGTGTTGTAGCAATTCCCAAATTTTTGCGCCATCGGTGATGCCGACTGGCAAAATGTTATTTAGGAAGAAAGACAAATTAAGAAAAATCCAAGTCCCTGCAAAATACCAGCTTCTTGTCAAAAATCCAAACACTATCGCCAATAATATCAAGCTGAGATGAACCATCAAGCCTCCTGAAAGCATCAGGATGATTCTTTGATCGCTTTCATCTTCTTTTAAACCAATATACTGAGCACCAACATTTTTCAGAATGGCTGTTCTACTAAGATGAAGCCTTCCTGACTTTTTGGTTAAAAGAAAGTTCCCTAATCCAAAAGCCACCAGACGATAGCCTGTCAAGTAGCCACAAAAAGCATGTCCCAGCTCATGAAGAATAAAGATTAAATACATACTTAGAAGAGCGAAGGCATAACCAAAAGTAAAGACTAAAACTGCGGAATATCCCAACTCTGCAAATGCGATTGTTCTACAAGCAAAAGCCAGCATAATAAAGACAACAGCTAGCACATAAACCAAATAAATCCCAATTTTCTTCATAAACTCTCCCAATAATTCCTAGTATCTTGGATAAGGATAAAACTCTCCCTCTTCCAAGCCAACTTTTCCTTCTTCAAAGACTTCTTGGTTCCATTCCATGACAAATTCTTCTGCTTCTGGGTCTTCCAAAAAGTCCATGAGGGCATCTAGTCCAACCTCTGCAGTATCTTTAAGGAATAGCGCAAAATAAGCTAAAAATTCACGAGAAAAACCTTTCTTAGGTAGGTAAGGGATGACTGTGAGATAGTCTTCTGCATTAACTGTTGACTTGGCAGGGTTGTAAAAAAGTACCGCTTCTTCAAAAAGGATATCATCTGACGAAACCTCTCCGTCTTCATCTAACATCTCCACCCCTGCAGCATTTTGCGCTTCCAATAGAAAACTCACTTCAACCGCGTGGTTACGCTTGTCCCAACTAATCTCAAAGTCAAAGGGAAAATTCTTCTCCAACTCTTCCTCTAAAACATCTAAAAATCCATATGTTGCCATTTTGTCCTCTTTCTATGCGACTCTTAAATCGCCCCGATTGCTCGGAAATATGCTAAAATAGATACTACCATCTTACCACATATACATCAGAAAATCCACGTTAGAAAGGACTGCTATGCCAGACAATCTCGCGCTTCGCATGCGCCCTAAAACCATCGACCAGGTCATTGGTCAGGAACATCTGGTCGGACAAGGAAAAATCATTCGTCGCATGGTGGAAGCCAACCGCCTGTCTTCTATGATTCTTTATGGACCTCCTGGAATCGGCAAAACCAGTATTGCCTCTGCTATCGCAGGGACGACCAAGTATGCCTTTCGAACTTTCAATGCGACAGTAGATAGTAAAAAAAGACTCCAAGAAATCGCGGAAGAGGCGAAATTTTCAGGTGGCCTCGTCCTATTACTAGACGAGATTCACAGACTAGATAAAACCAAGCAAGACTTCCTCTTGCCTCTCTTGGAAAGTGGACTGGTCATCATGATTGGCGCTACGACTGAAAATCCTTTCTTTTCTGTCACTCCTGCCATTCGTAGCCGTGTTCAAATTTTTGAGTTGGAACCTCTGTCTAACCAAGACGTCAAAGAGGCTC
>CAUUIG010000031.1:0-16951 GCA_963545095.1 uncultured Streptococcus sp. | reverse complement strand
ACAATCTCATGTACTGGGACAATGCTGAATACTATGGCATCGGTGCTGGGGCATCCGGCTATGTCAACGGAGTGCGCTATAAAAACCATGGTCCCATTCGTCATTATCTCAGTGCAGTTGAGGAAGGCAATGCTCGTATCACAGAAGAACACCTGAGTCAAAAGGAGCAAATGGAAGAGGAAATGTTCCTAGGTCTCCGCAAGAAATCAGGGGTCTCTATGGCGCGATTTGAAGAAAAATTTGGTCGGTCTTTTGATGGACTTTATGGAGAAATTGTCAAGGACTTGGTTCAACAAGGTCTCATGCAAATAGAGGGTGACCGAGTTCGCATGACAAAGAGAGGTCTCTTTTTGGGAGACACCGTAGCAGAACGATTTATTTTGGAGTAGGATGATGGGCTTAACTTATCAAATGAAAATGAAAATTCCTTTTGATATGGCTGATATGAACGGTCATATCAAGCTTCCAGATGTGATTTTGCTGTCTCTGCAAGTTTCAGGGATGCAGTCGATTGAGCTGGGAGTTAGTGATAAGACTATTTTGGAAGACTATAATCTGGTCTGGATTATCACAGACTATGATATTGAGGTGGTTCGTTTGCCTCGTTTTGCGGAAGAAATCACTATCGAAACGGAAGCTTTGAGCTACAATCGGCTCTTTTGCTACCGTCGCTTTACCATTTATGATGAAGCGGGGCAGGAGCTCATCCACATGATGGCGACCTTTGTTCTCATGGATCGAGATAGTCGCAAAGTCCATGCTGTTGAATCTGAGATTGTGGCTCCTTACCAGTCTGAGTTTGATAAAAAACTTATCCGTGGACCAAGGTATGAGCCTTTGGAAGAGCCAGTCAGCAAGGATTACCATGTTCGTTTTTACGACTTGGATATGAATGGCCATGTCAATAACAGTAAATACTTGGACTGGATTTTTGAGGTCATGGGAGCGGACTTTTTGACCCAATATATTCCCAAGAAAATCAACCTCAAGTATGTCAAGGAAGTTCGACCAGGTGGGGTGATTACATCGGCTGTTGAACGGACTGGACTGGAAAGCAAGCATGAGATTACAAGCGACGGGGCTACCAATGCCCAAGCTATCATCGCTTGGCAAGAAATGAAAAAGGATTAGAGAAAATATGAAATATAAAGGCTATTTAATTGATTTAGATGGAACCATTTATAAGGGGAAAGACCGAATCCCAGCAGGGGAGGCTTTTGTCCATGAATTGCAAAAGCGGGATATCCCCTATCTTTTTGTGACCAACAATACAACTCGCACTCCAGAGAGTGTTCAAGAGATGTTGGCTCAGAATTTTAATATCGATACGCCCCTATCGACTGTCTACACAGCGACTTTGGCGACTATCGATTATATGAATGACTTGGGGCTTGAAAAGACCGTCTATGTCATCGGAGAAGCAGGGCTCAAGGATGCCATTAAGGCGGCTGGTTATGTGGAAGACAAGGATAATCCTGCCTATGTGGTAGTAGGTCTGGACTGGCAAGTGGACTATGAAAAATTTGCCACAGCAACTCTTGCTATCCAAAAGGGTGCTCACTTTATCGGAACCAATCCTGACCTCAACATTCCCACAGAACGCGGTCTTTTGCCAGGTGCTGGTTCACTGATTACGCTGCTTGAAGTAGCAACACGAGTGAAGCCTGTTTATATTGGGAAACCAAATGCCATCATTATGGACAAGGCAGTTGAGCACTTAGGTTTGGAACGTGAAGAGTTAATCATGGTTGGAGATAACTATTTGACGGATATTCGAGCAGGGATTGACAATGGCATTCCAACGCTCTTGGTGACAACAGGTTTTACCAAGGCAGAAGAAGTGGCAGACCTGCCAATCGCACCGACTCATGTGGTTTCTAGCCTTGCGGAGTGGGATTTTGATGAAAACTAAACTGACCTTTTGGAGCTCTATGCTCTTTCTCCTCTCCCTCTCAATCCTTTTGACCATTTATTTGGCTTGGATTGTTTATCCGCTGGAAATCAAGTGGTTAAGTTTAACGGATCGGGTCTATTTAAAACCAGAAACCATTCAATACAATTTTCACATCTTGATGAATTATCTGACCAATCCTTTTAATCAGGTTTTGCAGATGCCTGATTTTCGTTCGTCAGTAGCCGGTCTTCATCATTTTGCGGTGGTTAAGAACCTCTTTCACTTGGTTCAGCTAGTTGCTCTAGTGACACTGCCAAGTTTCTATTTCTTTGTCAAAGGGATTGTGAAAAAGGGATTCTTGTCTCTATTTAGTAAGGGGCTTCGGGCTCTAGTGGTCTTGCCTTTGCTGATTGGACTTGGGGGAGTGTTGATTGGTTTTGACCAATTCTTTACTCTTTTCCATCAAATTCTCTTTGCGGGAGATGATACCTGGCTTTTTGATCCAGCCAAGGATCCAGTTATTTTAATTTTACCAGAGACCTTCTTCCTTCATGCCTTCCTCCTCTTTTTTGCCCTCTATGAAAGCTTCTTTGGCTATCTGTATCTGAAAAGTCGTAGGAAATAATACTAAAGATGTTCTTATTTTGAGTAAATAAGTTAGGTATGTGATTCGAAACTATTGTCAAGAGTGAATTAACTAAATCTACCTTACCTCAATCGTTCGCAAACAGTCTATTTTTCTTGAAAAAATAGGCTTTTTTTTCTAAAAATCCCTAGTCAAGCGCTTTATTTTTTTGTATAATAGAATTAGCAAAGTATAGATAAGAAGAGAAAAGCATGATTACACTATTTCTATCACCGAGCTGTACTTCATGTCGTAAGGCAAAGGCCTGGTTAGAAAAACATAAGGTGCCCTTTGAGGAGCACAATATTATGACCAGTCCCTTAACAAGAAAGGAATTGCAACACATTCTTTCCTTGACCGAAAATGGTACTGATGACATCATTTCAACTCGTTCAAAAATTTTTCAAAAATTGAATATTGATGTAGAGAGTATTTCGGTATCGGAATTGCTTCATTTGATTGAGCAGTATCCAAGTCTTTTGCGTCGCCCAATTATTATCGATGCCAAACGTATGCAGATCGGTTTTAATGAAGATGAGATTCGTGCTTTTCTCCCTCGTAGTTACCGTAAGCAAGAACTAAAAGAAGCAAGAATGAGAGCTGGTATTAGTTAATGAACAAACAGTATAGTTACCCACTAGATTTGTCGTGGAGCACTGAAGAACTTGCTTCAGTGCTTTCTTTTTTTAATGATGTTGAAGCTGCCTATGAAGGCAAGGTAGAGGCTAAAAAGTTACTGGACTCCTATAAGGGATTCAAAGCGGTTGTTCCAAGTAAGAGCGAAGAAAAACGTTTGGGACGAGAATTTGAAACAGTTAGTGGCTATTCGCTTTACCGAGCGGTTCAGGCTGCCAAGGAAAAAGGGGAAGGAAATATTTCTCTTGGAAAGTAAATTTGAATTTGCTAAAGATCTTGTTAAGAAAGCAGGTCAGTACATCCTTGACCATATGCAGGAAGACTTGTGTGTTGAGACTAAGACCTCTCCAACAGATTTGGTGACCAGACTGGACAAGGAAGTTCAGGAACTATTGGTTGGTGAGATTCTATCCCGTTATCCTGAGGATAAGATTTATGCTGAAGAAGGTTGTCTGCGAGCCTCGGTTCAAGAGGGCAAGGTTTGGGTTATTGATCCGATTGATGGTACCAATAATTTTGTAGCCCAGCAGGAAGATTTTGCTGTTATGATGGCTTATTTTGAAAATGGTCAAGGGCAGTTTGGTCTGATTTATGATGTGGTCAAGGAGGATTGTTATCACGGTGGTGGAGCCTTTCCAGTTTGTCTAAATGATAAGCCCCTTGCTCCTTTTAAAGCAAAACCACTTGGAGATTTTCTCATTGCGGGGAATAGTGGTATGCTGGAAACCAATGAATGGGGTCTGGCTGATTTGAGTCGAGCTGTCCTTGGTGTTCGTGTCTATGGGAGTGCGGCCATTAGTTTTGCCAAGATTTTGTCAGGGCGCTTGTTGACCTATGTCACCTATCTGCAACCATGGGATTATGCCGCAGCTAGTATTTTAGGGGAAAGTCTGGGCTATCGGGTTGTGACCCTATCTGGTGAGGCTCCTGATTTTCAAACCAGACAGCCGGTTATGATGGTACCTCTTGAGATGCAGGAGGAAATTCAGTCCTATATTTACGAAAGGAAAAGAACTTAAATGCAATTTCCAGAAGGATTTGTTGAAAAATATGAAGAGATACTAGGAGATGAGGCAAGAGATTTTCTTGCCTCTTTTGAGGAGGAAGCGGTTTCGGCCTTTCGGGTCAATCCTTTAAAAGAAGCGCCAGTTTCCTTTCCTGATTCTATTCCTCAAACCCCTTGGGGTCACTATGGGAAAGTTTCAGGGAAATCGCCTGAGCATGCTACAGGTTTGGTTTACTCGCAAGAACCCGCTGCCCAAATGGTAGCGCAGGTAGCCCAGCCTAGTCCTGGTATGAAGGTCTTGGATTTGGCTGCTGCTCCTGGTGGCAAATCAACGCAACTAGCAGCCTATCTAGCAGGGGAGGGCCTTCTCGTTTCCAATGAAATTTCAAGCAAACGGGCTAAGATTTTAGTAGAAAACATGGAGCGCTTTGGAGCGACAAATGTCGTGGTGACCAATGAATCTGCTGACCGTTTGGCCAAGGTCTTTAAAGGCTATTTTGATCTCATTGTCCTTGATGCCCCTTGCTCAGGAGAAGGGATGTTCCGTAAGCAACCAGATGCTATGGACTATTGGAGCTTAGATTATCCGAGTCAATGTGCTAACTTGCAAAGAGAAATTCTGGAAGATGCAGTGACCATGCTAGCAGAAGGTGGTCGTCTGGTTTATTCGACCTGTACCTGGGCACCAGAGGAAAACGAAGAGATTGTCAATTGGTTGCTGGAAGAGTATGATTTTGACTTGTTGCCAGTTGAACATATCAATGGAATGGTAGCTGGTATTGACCTGCCAGAAACGGCTCGAATGTACCCTCATCATTTTAAGGGAGAGGGTCAGTTTGTCGCCCATTTACAATTTAAAGGTGAAAATCTAGCACCAAAATGTAAGGCAAGTAAGAGCAATCTCAGCCGTGAACAGCTTGTCTTGTGGCAGGAATTTGCCCAAAACCATTTGAAGGTCAATCTACCGGGTATCTTGCAGACTTTTGGTGACCAACTCTATCTCTTGCCAGAACTCTTGCCAGATTTAGGGAAGCTCAAGATTGCTAGGAATGGCCTGCATCTGGGCACCTTTAAGAAGAAACGCTTTGAACCTAGTTTTGCTCTTGGTCTAGCCTTGAAACCGAGTCAGGTCAAGCAGTCGGTTGAAATTGACCAAGAGGAGTTTGTTAAGTATGTCGCTGGAGAAACCATTCAGCTGGCGGAAAGTCTGCCAAATGGTTGGTACCAAGTTTTGGTTCAAGGCAATGGTTTGGGCTTTGCTAAGGTGACTGGAAATGTTTTGAAAAATTATTTTCCAAAAGGCCTCAGATTCAAGTGAAAATGCTAGTCAAAGTAGCTTGTCTATGTTATAGTGGAAGTATGGATTTTTTTCAAATTGTCTTTCATTTTAAGTCAAAATTGGTGGAGATGGTAACTGAGTAAATTTCTAGTTAAACCAAGCTAATACTCTTCGAAAATCAAATTCAAACCGCGTCAACGTCGCCTTGCCGTACTCAAGTACAGCCTGCGGCTAGTTTCCTAGTTTGCTCTTTGATTTTCATTGAGTATAAGAACTTCAGTTGGCTCCCAATTTTCAAAAGAAAAACATAAATAAATAGTTGAAAAAATTCACAGCATTCACCATTATTTTCAAGGAGAAAAACAGTGAAAAAAAGGAAAAAACTCGCTCTATCCCTTGCAGCTCTTTTGCTGGCAGGTTCTTTGGCGGGATGTGCTAGCTGGATTGATCGTGGAGAATCTATGACAGCTGTTGGCTCAACAGCTCTTCAGCCCTTGGTCGAAGCAGCAGCAGATGAATTTGGCTCTATGAACGTTGGAAAAACAGTCAACGTCCAAGGTGGAGGATCTGGTACAGGTCTGTCTCAGGTTCAGTCTGGAGCCGTTGATGTAGGAAATTCAGACGTATTTGCCGAGGAAAAAGACGGTATCAACGCATCCGCTCTTGTGGACCATAAGGTGGCCGTAGCGGGCTTGGCTGTCATTGTAAATAAGGAAGTTGACGTTGAAAATCTGACAACTGAACAACTCCGTAGCATCTTCACAGGCCAAGTGACCAACTGGAAAGAAGTTGGTGGGAAAGACCTAGCCATTTCCATTATCAACCGAGCAGCAAGTTCTGGTTCGCGTGCAACCTTTGATAGTGTTATCATGGATGGTCAGTCTGCTATGCAGAGTCAAGAACAGGATTCAAATGGGATGGTCAAAAATATTGTTTCCCAGACACCAGGTGCTATTTCTTACCTAGCTTTTGCCTATGTGGATGACTCGGTGAAACGCATGAAGTTGAATGGCTATGAGCCGATTGCAGAAAATGTTACAAGCAATAACTGGCCTTTGTGGTCTTATGAACACATGTACACCCTAGGTCAACCAAATGAATTGGTGGCAGAATTCCTCAACTTTGTCCTCTCTGATGAAGCGCAAAGTGGAATCGTTAAGGGGATGGGCTATATCTCTGTTAAGGAAATGAAGGTTGAAAAAGATGCTGTAGGAACGGTGACAGCACTAGAAGGGAGTCACTAATGAATCAAGAAGAATTAGCTAAAAAATTACTTTCTCCCTCAAAGAACTCTCGTCTAGAGAAATTAGGAAAAGGCTTGACCTTTGCCTGTCTGTCTTTGATTGTCATTATTGTGGCTATGATTTTGATTTTTGTAGCCCAAAAAGGTTTGTCGACCTTCTTTGTCAATGGGGTTAATATCTTTGATTTCCTCTTTGGACAAACTTGGAATCCTTCAGGTAAACAATTTGGTGCCCTTCCCATGATTTTGGGTTCCTTTATTGTCACAATCCTATCAGCCCTTATCGCAACTCCTTTTGCCATTGGTGCGGCAGTCTTTATGACTGAAGTTTCACCAAAAGGTGCTAGAATCTTGCAACCAGCTATTGAATTGCTAGTTGGGATTCCTTCAGTCGTATATGGATTTATCGGTTTGCAGGTCGTAGTTCCTTTTGTCCGCAGTGTCTTTGGTGGAACTGGTTTTGGGATTTTGTCAGGGATTTTCGTTCTCTTTGTCATGATTTTACCGACGGTAACCTTTATGACAACCGATAGCTTGCGTGCGGTGCCTCGTCACTACCGCGAAGCTAGTTTGGCTATGGGGGCCACTCGTTGGCAAACCATCTGGCGCGTGACCTTGAAGGCGGCGCGTTCAGGGATTTTCACAGCGGTGGTCTTTGGGATGGCGCGTGCCTTTGGTGAGGCTCTGGCCATTCAGATGGTAGTTGGAAACTCAGCTGTTGTCCCAACTTCATTGACAACACCTGCTGCGACCTTGACCTCTGTCTTGACCATGGGTATCGGAAATACCGTTATGGGAACAGTTGACAATAACGTTCTCTGGTCACTGGCCTTAGTTTTGCTTTTGATGAGTTTGGCCTTTAACAGTGTGATTAAATTGATTACGAAAGAAAGAGGAAAGAAAAACTATGCACGCTAAGAAATTAGATAAAATTGCAACAGCTGTCCTCTACTCGATTGCAGGAATTATTGTTGCCATCTTGGCATCCTTGATTCTCTATATCTTGGTTCGTGGTTTGCCCCACATCTCTTGGTCTTTCTTGACTGGCAAATCATCTTCTTACCAAGCAGGTGGAGGGATTGGAATTCAGCTCTATAATTCCTTCTTCCTTTTGGTCATCACCTTGATTATCTCTGTTCCTTTATCTATGGGGGCTGGGATTTTCCTAGCTGAATATGCTAAAAAAGGTCCTGTGACCAATTTTGTCAGAACCTGTATTGAAATCTTGTCTTCACTGCCATCTGTGGTTGTAGGTCTCTTTGGTTACTTGATCTTTGTAGTTCAGTTTGAGTATGGATTTTCAATCATCTCAGGTGCCTTGGCCTTGACAGTCTTTAACTTGCCTCAGATGACTCGAAATGTTGAAGACAGTTTGAAACACGTTCACCATACGCAGCGTGAAGCTGGTCTGGCCCTTGGAATTTCTCGTTGGGAGACAGTTGTCCATGTAGTCATTCCAGAAGCCCTACCAGGTATTGTGACTGGGGTTGTCTTGGCATCTGGTCGTATCTTTGGTGAGGCTGCGGCTCTTATCTATACAGCAGGACAATCCGCTCCGGCCCTTGACTGGTCAAACTGGAACATTCTCAGTGTGACTAGCCCAATCTCAATCTTCCGTCAAGCAGAAACCTTGGCTGTCCACATTTGGAAAGTCAACAGTGAAGGTACCATTCCTGATGGAACTATCGTATCAGCAGGTTCTGCGGCCGTGCTCCTCATCTTTATCCTCATCTTTAACTTTGGAGCCCGCAAACTCGGAAGCTATCTACATAAGAAATTAACCGCTGCCTAAAGGAGAAGCCATGTCAAAATATAATTGGGATGAAAAGCATATCATCACCTTTCCTGAAGAGAAAGTGGCCCTCTCTACCAAGGATTTACATGTTTACTACGGTAAAAAAGAATCCATCAAGGGCATCGATATGCAATTTGAAAAAAATAAAATTACAGCCTTAATTGGCCCATCTGGATCAGGAAAATCAACCTACCTACGCAGTCTCAACCGTATGAATGATACCATTGATATTGCTAAGGTCACAGGTCAAATCCTCTACCAAGGGATTGATGTCAACCGTCCAGAAATCAACGTTTATGAGATGCGTAAACACATCGGAATGGTCTTCCAACGACCAAATCCCTTTGCCAAGTCTATCTACCGCAATATCACTTTTGCTCATGAACGAGCAGGGGTTAAGGACAAGCAAGTCTTGGATGAAATTGTAGAAACCTCTCTTCGTCAGGCTGCCCTTTGGGACCAAGTCAAAGACGATTTGCACAAGTCAGCCTTGACCCTATCAGGTGGTCAGCAACAACGTCTCTGTATCGCTCGTGCTATTTCGGTCAAGCCAGATATTCTCTTGATGGATGAACCAGCGTCAGCCTTGGACCCGATTGCGACTGCTCAACTTGAAGAAACCATGCTGGAGTTGAAGAAGGACTTTACCATCATTATCGTGACACACAGTATGCAGCAGGCTGCGCGTGCTAGTGACTACACAGGATTTTTCTACTTGGGTGACTTGATCGAGTACGATAAGACCTCTAATATTTTCCAAAATGCCAAACTACAGTCAACCAATGACTATGTAACAGGACACTTTGGATAGAAAGGAAACAGTATGACAGAAGCGATTTTACAGGTGTCAGACCTGTCCGTTTACTACAATCAAAAAAAGGCCTTGAATAGTGTTTCCTTATCCTTCCAACCTAAGGAAATTACAGCCTTGATTGGTCCATCTGGTTCAGGAAAATCAACCCTTCTTAAGGCTATCAACCGCATGGGGGATCTCAATCCAGAGGTGACCACAACTGGTTCAGTAGTTTATAACGGCCATAATATTTACAGCCCACGTACAGATACAGTTGAATTGCGTAAGGAAATCGGTATGGTTTTCCAACAACCAAACCCTTTCCCTATGTCTATCTACGAAAATGTTGTTTACGGGCTTCGTATCAATGGAGTTAAGGACAAGCAGGTTCTGGATGAAGCAGTAGAAAAAGCCTTGCAGCGGGCTTCTATCTGGGATGAGGTCAAGGATCGCCTACATGATTCAGCTATCGGACTTTCAGGTGGACAACAGCAACGTGTCTGTGTTGCCCGTGTCTTGGCAACCAGTCCTAAAATCATTCTCTTGGATGAACCGACTTCAGCCTTGGACCCTATCTCTGCTGGTAAGATTGAGGAAACCTTGTATGGGCTAAAAAATAAATACACCATGCTCTTGGTTACGCGTTCTATGCAACAAGCCTCTCGTATCTCTGACAAGACAGGATTTTTCCTTGATGGAGATTTGATCGAGTTTAACGATACCAAGAAGATGTTCCTCAACCCACAACACAAGGAAACAGAAGATTATATTTCAGGAAAATTTGGATAAGGAGATAAATGATGTTACGTTCTCAATTTGAAGAAGATTTGGAGAAATTGCACAACCAGTTCTACGCTATGGGACAAGAAGTGCTATCCCAAATCAATCGTACGGTGCGTGCCTTTGTTACGCATGACCGTGATTTGGCCAAGGAAGTCATCGAAGATGATGCAGAAGTAAACGAATACGAGGTGAAATTGGAGAAGAAATCATTTGAAATGATTGCCCTTCAACAACCAGTTTCTCAAGACTTGCGTACAGTTCTAACAGTCTTAAAAGCCGTATCTGACTTGGAGCGTATGGGGGACCATGCCGTTTCTATTGCTAAAGCGGCAATTCGTATGAAGGGGGAGCAACGTATCCCAGCTGTTGAAGAAGAAATCAAGAGAATGGGTCGCGATGTCAAGAACTTCGTAGAAGCAGCCCTTGAACTCTATCTGAATGGTTCAGTGGATCAGGCCTATGAAGTAGCAGCCATGGATGAAAAAATTAACCATTACTTTGATAGCATTCGTGATTTGGCTACAGAAGAAATTAAGAAAAATCCAGATGCTATCGTTACAGGCCGTGATTATTTCCAAGTGATTGCCTTCTTGGAACGCATTGGAGACTATGCCAAAAATATCTGTGAATGGGTTGTTTACTTTGAAACAGGTAAGATTGTCGAACTATAAAATAGATTTATTCTGTATAAAAAGGAGCTCGAAATCAACTGATAGCTCCTTTTCTTGAATGAAAAAAATATTTTTAAGATAAAAATTCAAAAAACACTTGACAAGCAACTTGGATAGCGTTATAATTATACAAAATTAACAGAGAGGTTGTTTATTTATGAAATCAAAAAAATGGATATTTGTTTTATGTAGTTTTCTTGCAAGTTTCTTCTTAGTAGCTTGCCAGTCGGGTTCTAATGGTTCTCAGTCAGCTGTTGAAGCCATTAAGCAAAAGGGGAAATTAGTTGTGGCGACTAGTCCTGACTATGCACCTTTTGAGTTCCAATCATTGGTTGACGGAAAAAACCAGGTAGTCGGTGCGGATATTGATATGGCCCAAGCTATCGCTGATGAACTTGGGGTGAAGTTGGAAATTTCAAGCATGAGTTTTGACAATGTCTTGACCAGTCTTCAAACTGGGAAGGCTGACCTAGCAGTTGCGGGAATTAGCGCTACTGACGAGAGAAAAGAAGTCTTTGATTTTTCAATCCCTTACTATGAAAACAAGATTAGTTTCTTGGTTCGTAAGGCTGATGTAGAAAAATACAAGGATTTAACTAGCCTTGAAAGTGCTAATATTGCAGCCCAAAAAGGGACTGTTCCAGAAGCTATGGTCAAGGAACAATTGCCAAAAGCTCAGCTGACTTCCCTAACCAATATGGGGGAAGCTGTCAATGAATTACAGGCTGGAAAAGTAGATGCTGTTCACATGGATGAGCCTGTTGCCCTTAGCTATGCTGCTAAAAACGCCGACTTAGCTGTCGCAACTGTCAGCTTGAATATGAAGGACGGCGAAGCCAATGCAGTTGCCCTTAGAAAAAATAGTGCTGATTTGAAAGAAGTGGTGGACAAGGTCATCCAAAAACTCAAGGATGACGGCACCTACCAAAACTATCTTGAAAAAGCGGCAACCTTAACAGAAGTTGAAGAATAAGAAAAAGCAGAGTTGGGAGTTATTCCAATTCTGCTTTTAAATAGTCTAAAACATTTTCCAGATTTTCTAAGGACACCTTGGCAAATTGATAAGGGCAGGTGCTTAAATAGGCCTCTTCAAAGAAGTCCAAGCCCAATTGACTGTGCTTGAGGCTGGCTATTTTAGGGTACTGTCTGAGATCAAGTAATAAACCATCGTGAAGGGGATAATGAGGAAGGGGACAAGGTGTTTTAGTTAAGCTTTTCTCGATTTGTTTTTGGTAGTCTTCCTGATTGGACAAGCGAGCCAGACGGTTTTTCTCAAACAGTTGACTGTCTATATAGAGTGACAGGGCCTTTTGCATGATGAGGTTGCTGTCGTAGTCTAGGATATTTTTGTAGGCCACAAAGGCTTCCTTGATAGCATTTGGCAGAATGAGTGCCGTTATCCGCAGGGCTGGAAAGAGGCTGGTTGAGAAGGACTTGATATAAATGACGCGCTCCTCTGTATCTAGATAGTGGAAGGTCTGGCCCTTTTTAGAGTCCAAATCCCCCAGATAGTCGTCCTCTACGATATAGACACCATACTTGGCAGCTAAGTCAAGAATAGCTCGTTTGTCCTGCTCAGAATAGGAATGCCCCAGAGGATAGTGAAATCGAGGAATGGTATAGAAAAACTTAATTTTTCCTGTCTTGAAGTGTCGCTCCAGCTCCTTCAAGTCAATCCCATCAATGCCTCGTTCAATCGTTTGATAGTCCAGACCCTGAGCAATCAAGAGACGATTCATCCGATGGTAGGTCGGATGTTCCACCAAGATTTCCTTGGCTTGGCTAGGAAAGGATATTTGAGAGAGAATAAACAAGGCTTGTTGGGTCCCAGAAGTCAATACCAACTGGTCTGCCTTGCAGTAGAGAGCTTGGTCAAAGAGGAGTTTATGAATGGATTGTCTTAAGTCTTCTAATCCTTCTTGGTTGTCATAGTAGTTGAAGAGGTAGTTTTCTCGTCCAATCAGGGTTTCATTGACACAGAGTCGGAAATCGTCATAGGCGCTGGCATGTTCATCGGTAACCTCGATTTCTAGGTCCTGATGTTGTCCCTGTTCCAGTACATAGTAGCCACTTTGGGGCTTGACGTAGAGGTATTGTTCGTGTCTTAATTCCAGCAGGGCCCTCTGGATGGTGTCCTTGCTACAGTGAAAGTCAAGGCTCAGTTGACGGATAGAAGGCAGGCGACTCCCCGTCGGAAATCGTCCAGACTCGATACCTTTTTTCAGATAGGAAACGACCTCTTGGTACTTGCTTTGTTTCTTCATTCCAGACCTCCCTTGATTTTGTTACATTGTACCCTTTTTTTTCCTTCTTGGCAATGTCTAGGGTGTTTCTCTCGTTCACATCTAGGGGCAAATGTGGTATACTCCCATTTTTAATACTTTTTTGAAATCAAAGAGCAATCAAATGCAGATGTGACAGTTTTTCGTACCCCTTTTTCTCTTTAAAACAAAATGTGTATTTTTATCTGGGGTTGATTTGTTTTAAAAAGTTTTCATGCTAATTTCCCCTTATTACTTGTACATATTTTTAGGAAAATGTTTTTGAAATCGTTTTCTTGTTGTGGTATAATAGAACTGAAAAATAAAAGTATATGAATAACTTGTTAGAAAGGAGTTTTAAATCAGAAAATCAAGTTATTTTATCAGTAATATATATTTGTAACTTGAAAGGAGTGTTTTTTATTAAATTTAAAAAAATTGTAACTTCAGCTCTTGTTGTATTATTACTATTTTCTATTATGTCTCCTTCTATAGCTTCTGTTAGAGTATTTGCTGATGATGTAACTACTACGGAAGTTTCTGAAATTAGTACCCAAGAACAAAAACAAATCGATGATGTAGCCAATGTTCTTGAACAAATGTTTAGAAATGGAGTTAATGAAAAAAATTTTACTGAATATGTTTATAAAAACTTTTCTCAAAAAGATATTGCTCTTTCGGAAAATGAATTAGAAACTACTATTAATAATCCCTATGACAGAGTCCCTTGGGATGAGATGGGAGGATGTATAGCAGGAAAAATACGAGATGAATTTTTTGCTATGATCAATGTTTCGCTAATTGTTAAGTATGCGTAGAAAAAGGCTTGGTCAGAATTAGCTAAAGTAGTACTAAGATTTGTTAAAGCTAATGGACTTAAAACAAATATTTATATCATTGCTGCTCAATTGGCTATTTAGGCAGTTCAGTGAGGTATGGAATAATGCGTGATAAAAAATTTCTTATTAAAGAAGCGATTATTAGCTTTTTGATTGGATTTGTATATGCATATTTAGTGTTACAAAAATTTATCCTTTGGAAAATCCTTTTGTTTGCATTTATTTTTGCAATTATTAATACAATATTTATGTTTACTAGGAACAAAAAATAAATAATGATTTAGTTAAATAAAAAGTGACCCCTAGGGAAGTGTATTCCTTAGGGGGTGTTGTGCTAGTTCAAGTTTTGTTTCTGTCAAAATCTCAGACTCCCCGTCGGAAATCGTCCAGACTCGATACCATTTTTCAGATAGGAAACAACCTCTTGGTACTTGCTTTGTTTCTTCATTCCAGACCTCCCTTGATTTTGTTACATTGTACCCTTTTTTTTCCTTCTTGGCAATGTCTAGGGTGTTTCTCTCGTTCACATCTAGGGGCAAATGTGGTATACTTAGGAGTAACATTTATAGAATAATACTCTTCGAAAATCTCTTCAAACCACGTCAGCTTTGCCTTGCCGTAGATATGGTTACTGACTTCGTCAGTTTTATCCACAACCTCAAAACAGTGTTTTGAGCTGACTTCGTCAGTCTTATCTACAACCTCAAAGCAGTGCTTTGAGCAACCTTCGGCTCGCTTCCTAGTTTGCTCTTTGATTTTCATTGAGTATAACAGACAAGAAAGAGAATGGATAAGAACGTGCAGGAACCAGTGAAATTATTTCAATACAATACCCTTGGAGCCTTGATGGCTGGCCTTTATGGTGGTACCATGACAGTGGGAGAATTGCTAGAGCATGGTGACCTTGGTTTGGGAACCTTGGATTCTATTGATGGGGAATTGATTGTCTTGGATGGCAAGGCTTATCAGGCCAAGGGATCAGGAGACCAACCAGAAATTGTGGAAGTGTCACCAGATGCCCTTATTCCTTACGCAGCAGTAGTACCGCATCAGGCAGAGGTTATTTTTCGCCAACGCTTTGAGATGACGGACAAGGAATTGGAAGAGCGAATTGAGTCTTATTATGATGGAGAAAATCTTTTCCGCTCTATCAAGATTCGTGGAGAATTTTCGCATATGCATGTGCGCATGATTCCCAAGTCTACACCAGATACCAAGTTTGCTGAGGTCGCAACTCGCCAACAAGAATATAGTCGTGACAATGTGGCGGGGACCATCGTTGGTTTCTGGACCCCAGAGATTTTCCATGGGGTTAGTGTGGCAGGCTACCATCTGCACTTCATCTCAGATGATTTGACCTTCGGTGGACATGTCATGGACTTTGTCATCAAGGAAGGCATTATCGAGGTAGGAGCAGTGGACCAGTTGGACCAACGTTTCCCAGTCCAAGATCGTCAATACTTGTTTGCCAAGTTCAATGTTGACGAGATGAAAAAAGATATTGAAAAGGCAGAATAGGAGAAGAAAATGACCATTCATATTATCATTACCATGGTGCTGTTGCTGGCTTTCTTGATAGGGAGCATTTGGTATGCCAAAAAGAAATACCATATCAATCTAGCTGTCTTGGGTTTGGGGGCTGTCGTCTTCTTTGTCTCTTCACAGATTTTGGAAAAACTGGTCCATATCTTGGTTTTGCATCCTCAAAAAGACGGTAGTATTGCCCTCTTGCAGGATCATCCGCTTGTCTATATCATCTATGGACTAGCCATGGCAGCATTTTTTGAGGAAACGGCTCGCCTTGTTTTCTTCAAATGGTTGGAGAAAAAGAGAAGTTTGGAAAAGGCAGACGCCTTGGCCTATGGGTTAGGGCATGGTGGCTTGGAGTTGATTTTCCTAGGTCTTACTAGTTTGTTTAATCTCTACATCGTGCTTTCGGCGGTTCAAACTCAGGATCCACAGGTCATGCAATTGCTGTCTGAAAATATGTTGAAAACCATCCAGTCGCTATCTGTCTGGCAAATTTATTTGCTTGGTTTTGAACGGATTCTGGCTCTAGGTTTCCAATTACTTTTGACAGTTTGGGTTTACCAAGCTGTTCGCCAGAAAAAATGGATTTATCTCCTAGCAGCCTATGGACTACATGCCTTCTTTGACCTAGTACCATCTCTAGCTCAAGTAGGATGGATTACAAGTCCAGTCTTGGTTGAAGTTGTTTTAGCACTTGAGCTTATTCTTGTTGTCTATGTAACAAAGGCAATCTTTTGCAAAAAATCATAAGAAAAAGGGGGAAACCTCTTTTTTTGTTTAAAATAAGCCCAAGATTTTTTTAGGGTCGTCAAATGGTCTTAAAAATGGTATAATGGAATGAATTTTGTAAAAGGAAGAGTGACATGTCTGTAAGAGAAAAAATGCTTGAAATCTTAGAAGGAATTGATATCCGTTTTAAGGAACCCTTGCATAGCTATAGTTATACAAAAGTAGGCGGAGAGGCCGATTATTTGGTCTTTCCACGAAATCGTTTTGAGTTGGCTCGCGTTGTCAAATTTGCCAATCAAGAAAATATTCCTTGGATGGTTTTGGGGAATGCTAGTAATATCATTGTTCGTGATGGTGGAATTCGTGGATTTGTCATCTTGTGTGACAAGCTCAATAATGTTTCTGTTGATGGTTATACCATTGAGGCAGAAGCTGGAGCCAACTTGATTGAAACAACACGCATTGCCCTTCGTCATAGTTTGACTGGTTTTGAGTTTGCTTGCGGCATTCCAGGGAGTGTCGGCGGTGCTGTCTTTATGAATGCAGGTGCCTATGGTGGTGAGATTGCCCACATCTTACAGTCTTGTAAGGTCTTGACAAAGGATGGAGAAATCGAAACCCTGTCTGCCAAGGACTTGGCTTTTGGTTACCGTCATTCAGCCATTCAAGAGTCTGGTTCTGTTGTCTTATCAGCTAAATTTGCCCTAGCTCCAGGAAACCATCAGGTTATCAAGCAGGAAATGGACCGCTTGACGCACCTACGTGAACTCAAGCAACCTTTGGAATACCCATCTTGTGGTTCGGTCTTTAAACGTCCAGTAGGGCATTTTGCAGGTCAATTAATTTCAGAAGCTGGCTTGAAAGGCT
>CAUUIG010000030.1:0-17219 GCA_963545095.1 uncultured Streptococcus sp. | reverse complement strand
GTGCCATTGATGTCGTTATCATGGGAAATGAAAAACTTTATAGCATCATGAAGGAGAAAGATGCTATCTACATGAAAGAAGATTTCTCAGACGAGGATGGAGTGCGTGCTGCCGAACTCGAAGGAGATTTTGCCGAGCTTGGAGGTTGGGAAGCAGAGAGTGAAGCCTCTCAACTCCTTCAAAACCTAAATATCCCAGAAGAATTGCACTATCAAAACATGAGCGAATTGGCCAACGGTGAAAAAGTAAAAGTTCTCCTAGCCAAAGCACTTTTTGGTAAACCAGATGTTCTTCTTTTAGACGAGCCGACCAACGGTTTGGATATCCAATCGATTACTTGGTTAGAAGACTTCTTGATTGATTTTGATAACACCGTTATCGTAGTATCCCACGACCGTCACTTCTTGAACAAAGTATGTACTCACATGGCCGACCTTGACTTTGGAAAAATCAAACTCTATGTCGGAAACTATGACTTCTGGAAGGAATCTTCTGAACTCGCTGCTAAATTGCTAGCAGACCGTAATGCTAAAGCAGAAGAAAAAATTAAACAATTGCAAGAATTCGTTGCTCGTTTCTCTGCTAATGCTTCTAAATCAAGACAAGCAACATCACGTAAGAAAATGCTTGATAAGATTGAACTTGAAGAAATTGTGCCATCTAGTCGTAAATATCCATTTATCAACTTTAAAGCTGAACGTGAGATTGGTAATGATCTCTTGACAGTAGAAAATCTAACTGTAAAGATTGATGGTGAGACTATTTTAGATAATATTAGCTTTATCTTGCGTCCAGGTGATAAGACAGCTCTTATCGGACAAAACGATATCCAAACAACTGCCTTGATTCGTGCAATCATGGGAGATATTGACTATGAAGGAACTGTCAAGTGGGGAGTTACAACTAGTCAATCTTACCTGCCAAAAGATAACTCAGCTGATTTCGCAGGGGGAGAATCAATTCTTGACTGGTTGCGTCAATTCGCAAGTAAAGAAGAAGATGACAATACTTTCCTACGTGGCTTCCTCGGCCGTATGCTCTTCTCTGGAGATGAGGTTAACAAACCTGTAAACGTCTTGTCAGGGGGAGAAAAAGTTCGTGTCATGCTTTCAAAACTCATGCTCTTGAAATCAAATGTCCTTGTACTTGATGATCCAACCAATCACTTGGACTTGGAATCTATCTCAAGCTTGAATGATGGATTGAAAAACTTTAAAGAATCAATCATCTTTGCCAGCCATGACCACGAGTTTATTCAAACTCTAGCTAACCATATCATTGTCTTGTCCAAAAATGGAGTCATTGACCGTATCGATGAAACCTATGATGAATTCCTAGAAAATGCAGAAGTACAAGCAAAAGTTAAAGAACTTTGGAAAGACTAAATAAAACTTCAAAACTCAGTTGGGTTAACCAGCTGGGTTTTCTAACATTTTATGAGGTAACATGAAATTATTTTTTAAAACATATTGGACCTATTTTGTTTCTTTCATCATTCCCGTAATCATTATGACAGGAGTATATCTATCTCAAGGTATCTACTGGAATAGCGATACATCTCCACTATTAGGAGATGGGTTTCATCAATACGTTATTTTTGATGTAGCTTTACGAAATATCCTACATGGAAATGGTAGTCTGTTTTACACCTTTACAAGTGGCCTCGGATTAAATTTCTATGCCCTATCTAGTTATTACTTGGGAAGTTTCCTTTCACCTCTAGTTTACTTTTTTGATCTAACTAATATGCCAGATGCTGTCTATCTGACAACTCTCTTAAAATTTGGATTGATTGGACTGTCAACTTATTTTAGTTTAAATACATTATTTCAATCGATTCCTAAGCCTTTAAAACTAGCTTTATCTACTTCCTATGCTCTGATGAGTTTCTCTGTCAGTCAATTAGAGATAAAAACTTGGCTAGATGTTTTTATCTTAATTCCTTTAATTATAACTGGTTTATACCTGCTTATCACTGAAAAGAAATTCCTATTGTACTTTACAAGTCTGTCAATTTTGTTTATTCAAAATTATTATTTTGGCTATATGACAGCATTGTTTCTTATTTTCTGGTATCTCTGCCAAATTTCTTGGGACTTTAAGACTCGAAAATCATCGGTTCTTGATTTCATAGTCACATCCTTTTTAGCTGGTATGGCTAGTTTGATTCTGACTCTTCCTACTCTATTTGATTTACAGACACATGGGGAAAAATTAACTAAAGTTACAAAGTTTCAAACTGAAAGTAGCTGGTATCTTGATCTCTTTGCTAAGCAATTCATTGGTTCCTTTGATACAACAAAGTATGGGGCTATTCCAATGATTTTTGTCGGACTACTTCCCTTTATTTTGACCATTTTATTTTTTACACTGAAATCTATTAAGTTTCACGTGAAACTTATCTATGCGATTTTCTTTGCATTTCTAATTGCAAGTTTTTATATAGAAGTGCTTGATTTATTTTGGCAAGGCATGCATACTCCAAATATGTTTTTACATCGCTATGCTTGGATTTTCTCTACCTTGTTAATTTACACAGCAGCAGAAGTCTTAAATCGTCTGAGAGAACTTAAAGTCTGGAATTTTTTAGTTTCGCTTTTTCTTCTAGTAACAGGATTTTTAGCCACCATCTATCTAAAATCACATTATTCTTTTTTAACAGATTTGAATATTCTGCTTACTCTTGAATTTTTGGTTGTCTATTCTCTTTTACTCCTTGCAGTTATCAAAAAGTTTATCTCTGTAAATCTATTTGCCATTCTAATCTCTTTATTTATAATGGTTGAAATAAGTTTAAATGCTTCATCTCAAATAGACGGAATTGCTAAGGAATGGGGATTTGCTTCTAGAAGTGCTTATAATCGAGATATCCCAGCTATGGAATCTTTCTCAACATATATTGGGGATCCATTTACTCGTACTGAGAAACTACAAACTCAGACAGGGAATGATAGTATGAAATTCAACTACAATGGAATATCTCAATTTTCATCTGTTCGAAATCGTTCAGCAAGCTCTACTTTGGATAAACTTGGGTTTAAATCCTCTGGGACCAATCTCAATCTCCGTTATGCCAATAATAGTATTTTGGCTGATAGTTTATTTGGCATCCAGTACAATATCTCAGACACCCCTATTGATAAGTATGGTTTCCAAGATGTATATCAAAAAGATAATCTTACCCTATATGAAAATCAATTCTCTCTTCCTATTGCATTTGCTAGTCAATCTGTTTACAATGATGTCAAGTTCAATGAACACACTTTGGATAATCAGGCCTCGTTTTTAAATCAACTTGCTAACGTCAATTTTGATTATTTTTCTCCAATACCTTATGAAAAAACTGAAAATACTGATGATTTGATTAGTGTTACAAGTTCTTCAAATGAGGATGCAGCAATCCAGTATCAAATTGAAGTGCCAGAAAACAGCCAAGTTTATCTTTCTTTCACAAACCTTCACTTTTCTAATGACAAACAAAAGAAGGTTGACATCCTTGTAAATGGAGAAAAGAAAACTTTTACAACTGATAATGTCTTCTCCTTCTTTAATCTAGGCTATACAAAAGAGAAAAAAACTTTCAATATTAATGTTAGTTTCCCTGGAAATTCACAAGTATCATTTGAATCTCCTACCTTCTATCGTTTAGATACCCAAACTTTCACCGAGGCAATTCAAAAAATTAAAGAACAGCCTGTAACAGTATCAACTTCTAAAAACAAGGTCTTTGCTAGATATGATGTTAAACAAGATACGTCCATTTTCTTCACCATTCCTTATGACAAAGGTTGGTCTGCCTACCAAGATGGTAAGAAAATAGAAATTAAACAAGCTCAAACTGGCTTTATGAAAGTTGACGTTCCTAAGGGAAAAGGAACTATTACACTTTCCTTTATTCCCAATGGTTTTATTACTGGAGCAATCTGTTCCTTTACTTCTCTCTTACTATTTGGAATCTATAATCACAGACGAAAGTCATCTAAGGCATAAAAAAATCGACCAGTTAAGCGGTCGATTTTTTTAATCTTCTTCCATTTTCTTAGGTTGATAGGCTAGCATACCTAAACCAATAAATAGTGCTAGTATCACGGCAAGGAAAATGACTTGATGATGAATATTTCCTGTCATAGAGATTGTTTGTCGTAATCCCGAAACTGAATAACTCATTGGTAACCAAGGATTAATAGCTCTAAAGAAATCATTTGTCAAAGCAAGTGGGTAAGTACCTGCACTTGATGCTAACTGTAATAAAAGCAAAATAAGAGAAAAGAAAGCTCCTATACGGCTATTCCATGTTGTTAAAGCGGTCACCATGGACATGAATACTAAACTTGTTAGGATAATGAGAATAAATGTTCTCATTTCATGATTAGCCGTTAGACCAATAAGATGAACTCCTCCATATACCAAAATTCCTGCCAAAACAGCTATAATACCATTTATTTCTGCTCGAGATTTCAACCAAGCCCAACGACTCTCTGGATGACGTCCTGAAGGCAACTTCGCAAAGATCATATTCGTTGATATTGCTGCAACAAAGAGAGCAACTGATATCATATAAGGAGCCATTGCGATTCCATTTACAGGAACTTGGTCATTGTCTGTTTTGGAGAGACTGAGTGGATTTGACAAAATCTCTGCATTTTTAGATTCTGTTGATGCTGACTTAAGTTGATCACTAGCATTACTCAGTCCTTGTCCTAAAGAAGCAACTCCTGTCTGTAAACCTTCCAATCCAGAAGTTAACTTTGTTCCACCTTCTGCTAGTTTCCCAGCTCCATCTGCCAATTTATTAGCTCCATTCTCTAATTGAGAAGCACCTGAAAGTAACTGACTGGATTTGTCTGCTAGTTGGCTAGAGCCTGACTGCAATTTATCAACTCCTGCTATCAATTCTTGACTCTTTTGATTCAATTGGTTAGAGCCAGTTGATAATTTTTCAATACCAGACACTAATTCTGGAGTTTTTTCAACTAATTGACCAACTCCTGCTGTCAAGTTAGAAGATTTTTGTGTCAAGGTAGTTGAGCCTGAAACTAGTTGATCCAAACTACCTGTCAAGGTGGAATTCTTTTCACTTAGTTGACTTGCGCCCTGAGAAACTTTATCAACACCTGTAGTATATGCGTTTACACCTGATGCAATCGACTGACTAGCAGGAACTAATTTGCTAGTAACAGCTCCTTGTATCTCTGTTAATCCACTTGACAATCCTGTCAAAGAAGTAGAAGCAAGCGGTAATACTTGATTAGCTTGATTTTTTAATGTCGAAAGATTTGAAGATTGATTTTGTAAGTTTTCTAAACTTCCCTGTAAACCTTGAACTAAAGCTACAATTGACTGAGCCGATTGAATACTATCAGTCGAATTTTGAGATACAGAAGCGCTTATCTCAGCTTGTTGCTCACTTGTCAATGATTGATAAGCTGCTGTCGATTGAATATTAGCTAATGTAGTCGCTTTATCAGACTGAGCACTTGCTAACATTTGATTAGAAAGAGATACTATACTTGATAAAACAGAATCTAATTGTTTTGTATCTCCAACATCAATATTTTGAATAGCTTGATTTAACTGATTCAGACCAGAAGATAATTGAGCAATTTGATCTTTTTGCTCAGACGAAGCATCTAACTTGCTAGAAAGTTGTTGAATCCCTTCACTTAATTGCTCCACCCCCATTCGAAGTATAGCTGATTGACTAGATAACTGATTAGCTCCTGTTGCAAGATTTCCCACTCCATTTGTATAGGCACTAACACCAGATGAAAATTGATTAAGACCTACATTAAGCTGAGAAACACCGCCAGTATAAGATTCTACACCAGTATATAACTGATTGATTTCCCTTACTAATTCAGGGCTTTTAGAAGATAATTGACCTAATCCGCTATCTAATTGACTCACTGCACCAGTATATGTAACTAAACCACTATTAAAATTCCCTAAGCCAAGATGAAGTTGTTCAACACCAGAGACATATGAGGATAATCCTTTAGTAAACTGCTCCGTTCCATTTGAAAATGTTAAACTTGAATCGGCTAAAGAGTGTAGGTTAGTAGTTAATGTTTGACTTCCTGCCACTAACTGATTCGCTCCATCAGTTAATTTTTCACTGCCTGAAGCTGCTTGACTCATACCATCCTTTAAATCAATCATTTTGTTAAATAAAGCTTTGGTATAGATCTTGGTTACATTAGTAGAAACATTCTGCTTTAATTGTGTCATAGCAGAATCGCTCATCTTGCTTGCAATAAAGCTATGACCACTTGAAGTCTGATAATCGATTTGCATTTGCTCTGGATGATCCGTTAAAATAGAAGCTGCTTTTTCAGATAAATCACTTGGTAAAGTCACTACCATATAGTAATCGCCATCTTCCAATCCCTTCTTTCCTTCATCTTCATCTACGAAATGAAAATCCAAGGTTTTATTTTCTTTTAAATTGGACACCATGTCTTTTCCTATAGACATGCTATTACCATTATAGGAAGCCTCTTTATCATTATTGACAACTGCCACAGGTAAGTCAGACAATTGACCATATGGATCCCACATTGATGACAAAAATATGATATTGTACAGAGCTGGAATAAGAGAAATCCCTATCATGACAATAATAAAGGTTGGTTTTTTAAAAATTGCTTTCCATTCTTTAAACATAGTTTCTCCTTTTTTAAACATATTGTCTAAAATTTTGATATAATAGATTATACATTAAAAAATCTAAATTACAAGATAAAAAATCCATTTTTAGACATATAGTCTAATTTGTTTACAAGGAGGAAATATGCAAGAAAGTAACAAACGCTTAAAAACAAAGCTAACTATTGAAAATGCTATGGTACAATTACTAATGGAACAGCCATTTGATCAAATTTCTACTGTCAAGTTAGCAGAAAAAGCCGGAATTAGTCGTTCCAGCTTCTATACTCACTATAAGGATAAGTATGATATGATTGAGCACTATCAAAGCAAGCTATTTCATACATTTGAATATATTTTTCAAAAACATGCTCATCACAAAAGAGATGCTATTTTAGAAGTATTTGAATATCTAGAATCAGAACCACTTCTTGCTGCCCTTCTTTCTGAAAATGGGACCAAAGAAATCCAAAATTTCTTACGAAATAAACTTCATATCATGCTCAGTACAGATTTACAAAAGCAATTTATGCAACTGAACCTCAATACCACTGAATTAGAATATAGTAGCATCTATCTAACTCATGCACTTTTTGGTGTATGCCAAACTTGGATTGCACACGGAAAAAAAGAAAGTCCTCAAGAAATAACAGATTTCCTTATGAAGATGCTTGGTGATACAAATTGATACAAAAAGAGGAACACAGTTGTGTTCCCTTTTATCTATACTCCGCCAGTAGGACTCGAACCTACGACATCATGATTAACAGTCATGCGCTACTACCAACTGAGCTATGGCGGATAAAATAGTCCGTACGGGATTCGAACCCGTGTTACCGCCGTGAAAAGGCGGTGTCTTAACCCCTTGACCAACGGACCTTCTATCTGTAGCAGATATAACCATTATATCAATTTCTTACTAATTGTCAATCACTTTTGAGATTTTTTCTCTAAAATATCTTTCAATTTTCTAATTTTTAACCTTGAAATAGGACAGCGATGATCTTCATAGAAAACAACTTCTAGATTCTTTCGGTCAATTTCTCTAATATTGCCTATATTTACCAAAAATGACTTATGAGGAGAATAAAATCGCTGAGTATGTTTGTCCTTTTCCTGAATATCTGTCATGGTACCGTAAAATTCTTTGGCAAAATTCTTACCAATAATGCGTAATTTATGAGAGACACCTGTCGTTTCAATATACAAAATATCATGGTAAGGAATTTTTAAATCATTTCCCTTGTAATTGTAGTCAAAATAATCTACAACATCTTCATTTTCAAGTAACATACTCTTCGTGTAGAAGATATTTTGCTCAATTCTCTTCTTAAACATCTCATCATTGATATCCTTATCAACAAAATCTAGGGCTGATACCTGGTATTTATAGGTTAGAGTCGCAAACTCTGATCGACTGGTGATAAAGACGATAATAGCGTAAGGATTGTAATGACGAATGAGCTGAGCCACTTCAAATCCCTTTTTCTCAATCCCATGAATATCGATATCTAGGAAATAAAGCTGATTTACTTCATCGTTTTCAATGTATTCTTCAAATTCACGGACTTTTCCCGTTGTCTTGTATGATATTGGAATATTCGATTCTTTCGAAATTTCATCCAATATTCTTTCTAGTCTCACTTGATGTTCAATAACATCCTCTAAAATTAAAACTTTCATTCAAATTCCCTCTTAAATCTAATAATTTGTCTAAATGTACTGCCTTCCATCTCTGTTTCTAAAATGATATTGTTGTACTTATCTAGTAGTTCTTTCACATTATTTAATCCGACTCCGCGATTTCTTCCCTTAGTGGAGAATCCTAAAGCAAATAGATCTCCTGAAGGAGTCATCGTCATTTTACATGAATTCTGAATCACAATAACTGTTTCAGTTTCCATCTTAATAACTGCTACTTCCATCTGCTTTTTATAACTATCAGCCGATCCTTCGACAGCATTGTTCAATAAAACGCTCATGATACGAACCAAATCCAATAGTTCAATTGGGAGCTTGGTAATCGTATCTTTTACTTCCAGTGTAAACTCTACACCATTATTTCGAGCATAGACAATGGACTGAGCAACCAAACTTCGTAAAGCTGAATCTTCTATGTTGTTCAAATCAAAGTAAGTGTACTTATCTGAACGCAGTTTGTGATTAGCTTTGACCAAAACTTCATTGTAAATTCTGTCAATTTCCTGTAAATCACCACTGTCAATTGCCATCTGCATACTGACAAGCATTCCAGCATAGTCATGTCGAAACCCACGGATTTCATTATACAGACCGACAATTTCATCTGTGTAATTCTGTAAATGTTTCTGTTCAAATTTCTTCTGCTTCAAAGCAATCTCTTTCTCCATTTGATCTTTATGCGAATTCATTGCAAAGAAGGTCAAAAGGAGAGAAATAAAGACAATAGATGATAAAATACTTCCAAAACTATTCAAATGTTTAACCGTACTTACCATATCTGAAACGAAAGATGCAACATGTAACAATAATAAAGCAAAAAATACTTTTTTCAAGAAAGGATAAAGGTAGTCCTTGTCAAAATAGGCTAGTTCCAAATGGAAGTAACGAATGATTGTTACGATAACGATATAAGTCAACACCGTTACAGCGAAAAAGAATAGGCCATAATATTGTAAAACAAAATTGTCTCCTGTTATAGAAGAGAAAGTTACGGACAGAAAGGTGTGAGGACTCTCATATAAAAGAGATAGTAGTAAACTTAGGAATAATCCTCTATCCCTATCATACTGTTTAATCCATCTAAAATAGAAATATAGCATCAAAGGAAATAAAAATGTTGCAATCCCTAACCCATCTAAATTTAGAAGATAGAAGGGAAAATCAAGTACTATTTCTGTTAGTAATGTATAAGCACCAAAAACGTATAGTTCTTTTCTATTTATTTGACCTTTACAAATTAAACGGTAACTGTGACAAATGATTACAAGATATAATATCAAATCTACTAATAAGAAAAAATCCATTCTGCTACTCCTTTATCTTCTTCTAAAGAAATTAAATATACCAACTAATTTTTCATCTATTCTCCTCATCTCCCCACCTTTAATCTTTTGCAAGTCTTTTTCCTTCAAGGCTACAAACTGTTCCAATTTAACTGTGTTTTTCATAATAAAATCTCCTAAAATGTTTTTTTCTTGTAAGCTAACTTACAAAAACCATTATACAAAATGGAATTTCATTTTAGATAAAATTCTCTCAACTGTCATTTTTTTCTCCCCAAGTGTACTTTTTTAAGAAAAAAGCCGGGAAAATTCCCAGCTTTGCTACTATATTGATCCCAGCAGGATTCGAACCTGCGACCGTTCGCTTAGAAGGCGAATGCTCTATCCAGCTGAGCTATGAGACCTAACACAATCATTCTACCAAAAATTCAATTAAAAGTCAATTTTCTATTTATGATAGGGTGATCCCTGCTGAATCGTAAAAGCGCGATAGATTTGTTCAGCAAGGACTAGTCTCATTAACTGATGTGGCAAGGTTAAACGACCAAAACTAACAGAGAGATTGGCTCTCTTTTTTACATCCTGTGCTAACCCCAGACTCCCTCCAATAATAAAGGTAAGAGTAGAAAATCCTTTTATAGAAGCTTCTTCTAACTGCTTACTAAATTCTTCTGAAGAAAGTGTTTTCCCCTCAATGGCTAACACAATAACGAAATCACGATCACCAACTTTTGATAAAATTCTCTGACCTTCTATTTCTAAAATCTTTTGATTTTCTGACTCACTGGCCCTATCTGGTGTTTTTTCATCTGCTAACTCAATCATTTCAAGCTTAGCAAATCGAGAAATTCGTTTTGAATACTCTGCAATACCATCTTTTAAATACTTTTCTTTCAGTTTCCCAACTGTTACAACTTTAATTTTCATGACTCTATTCTAACATATTCTTTATTTTTTCACATCTTATTCACAAAATAAAAGGTTAATTTTAACCGAGAAAACCACAGATTTTTGAAACTTATCCACAATCTGTGAAAAACTTTTGTGTTTAAGTTATAATTAAGCTAGTCAGTTTATACTTTCAGTAATTTCAAACATATGGAGGCAAATATGAAACATCTAAAAACATTTTACAAAAAATGGTTTCAATTATTAGTCGTTATCGTCATTAGCTTTATTAGTGGAGCCTTGGGTAGTTTTTCAATAAACCAACTAACTCAAAAAAGTACTGTAAGTACCTCTAACAACAATAGTACTATTACACAGACTGCCTATAAGAACGAAAATTCAACAACTCAGGCTGTTAACAAAGTAAAAGATGCTGTTGTTTCTGTTATTACTTATTCAGCAAACAGACAAAATAGCGTATTTGGTAATGATGATACTGATACAGATTCTCAACAAATCTCTAGTGAAGGATCTGGAGTTATTTATAAAAAGAATGACAAAGAAGCTTACATTGTCACCAACAATCACGTTATAAATGGTGCCAGCAAAGTAGATATTCATTTGTCAGATGGAACTAAAGTACCTGGAGAAATCGTCGGAGCTGATACTTTCTCTGATATTGCTGTCGTCAAAATCTCTTCAGAAAAAGTAACAACAGTAGCTGAATTTGGTGATTCTAGTCAGTTAACCGTAGGAGAAACTGCCATTGCCATCGGTAGCCCGTTAGGTTCTGAATATGCAAATACTGTCACTCAAGGTATCGTATCAAGTCTCAATCGAAATGTATCCTTAAAATCTGAAGATGGTCAAGCCATTTCTACAAAAGCCATCCAAACTGATACTGCTATTAACCCAGGTAACTCTGGTGGCCCACTTATCAATATCCAAGGACAGGTTATCGGAATTACCTCAAGTAAAATTGCCACAAATGGAGGAACCTCTGTAGAAGGCCTTGGTTTCGCAATCCCTGCAAATGATGCTATCAATATTATTGAACAGTTAGAAAAGAACGGAAAAGTGACGCGTCCAGCTTTGGGCATCCAAATGGTCAATCTCTCAAATATTAATACAAGTGATATTAGAAGACTGAATATTCCAAGCAGTGTAACATCTGGTGTAGTTGTTCGTTCTGTACAAAGTAATATGCCTGCCAATGGTCACCTTGAAAAATACGATGTTATTACAAAAGTAGATGACAAAGAGATTTCTTCATCAACAGACTTACAAAGTGCTCTTTACAATCATTCTATCGGAGACACCATTAAGATAACTTACTATCGTAACGGTAAAGAAGAAACTACATCTATTAAACTTGACAAGAGTTCAGGTGATTTAGAATCTTAATTGACATCTATGTAAAGAAAACTTTACATAAAATAAAAGATATGTTAGTGTAGAATCATGGAAAAATTTGAAATGATTTCTATCACAGATATACAAAAAAATCCCTATCAACCTCGAAAAGAATTTGATAGGGAAAAACTAGATGAACTAGCACAGTCTATTAAAGAAAATGGGGTCATTCAACCGATTATTGTTCGTCAATCTCCTGTAATTGGTTATGAAATCCTTGCAGGAGAGAGACGCTATCGGGCTTCACTTTTAGCTGGTCTAACGTCTATCCCAGCTGTTGTTAAGCAACTCTCAGACCAAGAGATGATGATACAGTCTATCATTGAAAATTTACAGAGAGAAAATTTAAATCCAATAGAAGAAGCACGCGCCTATGAATCTCTTGTAGATAAAGGATTTACCCATGCTGAAATTGCAGATAAAATGGGTAAGTCTCGTCCTTATATCAGCAATTCTATTCGCTTGCTTTCCTTACCAGAACAGATCCTCTCAGAAGTAGAAAATGGCAAACTATCACAAGCCCATGCGCGTTCTCTCGTTGGGTTGAATAAGGAACAACAAGACTATTTCTTTCAACGAATTATAGAAGAAGACATTTCTGTAAGGAAGTTAGAAGCTCTTCTGACAGAGAAAAAACAAAAGAAACTTCAAAAAACGGATCATTTCATACAAAATGAAGAAGAACAGTTAAAAAAACTACTCGGATTAGATGTAGAAATCAAACTATCTAAAAAAGATAGTGGAAAAATCATTATTTCTTTTTCAAATCAAGAAGAATACAGTAGAATTATCAACAGCCTGAAATAAGGCTGTTCTTTTATTTTTTTATCTCACAAGTTTATCCACTATTTTTTTCAATAAAAAGCTTAATAAATAAATAGTTTTTGGTTTTATCCCCAACCTGTGGATAAAACTCTGTAACATTGTGGATTATTTTTCACAGCTTGTGGAAAATTCTTGCTATCTATGGTAAAATAAGTCTAGTATTAAACTTTTAAATAGTAAAGGAGGAGAAAGGATTGAAAGAAAAACAATTTTGGAATCGTATATTAGAATTTGCTCAAGAAAGACTGACTCGATCCATGTATGATTTCTATGCTATTCAAGCTGAACTCATCAAGGTAGAAGAAAATGTTGCTACTATATTTTTACCACGATCTGAAATGGAAATGGTCTGGGAAAAACAACTAAAAGATATTATTGTCGTTGCTGGATTTGAAATTTATGATGCTGAGATTACTCCCCACTATATTTTCACTAAACCTCAAAATACGACTATCTCACAAGTTGAAGAAGCTACAAATTCAACTCTTTATGACTATAGTCCAAAGTTAGCATCTATTCCTTATTCGGATACTGGATTAAAAGAAAAGTATACCTTTGATAATTTTATTCAAGGGGATGGAAATGTTTGGGCAGTATCAGCCGCTCTGGCTGTCTCTGAAGATTTAGCTCTGACCTATAACCCTCTTTTTATCTATGGAGGACCGGGACTTGGTAAGACTCACTTATTAAACGCTATTGGAAATGAAATTCTAAAAAATATTCCGAATGCACGTGTCAAATATATACCTGCTGAAAGTTTTATTAATGACTTTCTTGACCACCTAAGACTTGGAGAAATGGAAAAGTTTAAAAAGACCTACCGCAGTCTTGATCTTTTGTTAATCGATGATATCCAGTCACTCAGCGGAAAAAAAGTCGCAACTCAGGAAGAATTTTTCAATACCTTTAACGCCCTTCATGACAAGCAAAAACAGATTGTCCTAACGAGTGATCGTAGTCCAAAACATCTAGAAGGGCTCGAGGAGAGGCTTGTCACGCGCTTTAGTTGGGGATTGACACAAACTATCACACCCCCTGACTTTGAAACACGTATTGCCATTTTACAAAGTAAAACGGAACATTTAGGCTACAATTTCCAAAGTGATACTCTAGAATACCTAGCTGGGCAATTTGATTCAAATGTTCGAGATCTTGAGGGAGCCATCAACGACATCACTTTAATTGCCAGAGTAAAAAAAATCAAGGATATCACTATTGATATTGCTGCAGAAGCCATTAGAGCTCGCAAACAAGATGTTGGCCAAATGCTCGTCATCCCAATTGACAAAATCCAAAATGAAGTTGGTAACTTTTATGGTGTCAGTATCAAAGAAATGAAGGGAAGCAGACGCCTTCAAAATATTGTTTTAGCCCGTCAAGTAGCCATGTATTTATCTAGAGAACTAACAGATAATAGTCTTCCAAAAATTGGGAAGGAATTTGGTGGAAAAGACCATACAACAGTCATTCATGCCCATGCAAAAATTAAATCTTTGATTGATGAAGACGATAATTTACGTTTAGAAATTGAATCAATCAAAAAGAAAATAAAATAACTTGTGGATAACTTTCGCATTTTTATCTTTTTTATCCACATTTTTTAAACAATCCAAAAATCTTGATATGACTTGCTTTAAGTCTGTTTTCCACAGATTTCACAGACTCTATTATTACTATTATCCTTCTAATACTAAAAATAAATAAAGGAGAATCCATGATTCATTTTTCAATTAACAAAAACTTATTTCTACAAGCATTAAATACTACTAAGAGAGCTATTAGTTCTAAAAATGCCATTCCTATTTTATCAACCGTAAAAATTGACGTAACCAATGAAGGTGTTACTTTAATTGGTTCAAATGGTCAGATTTCAATTGAAAATTTTATTTCTCAAAAAAATGAAGATGCTGGTTTGTTAATTACTTCTTTAGGTTCGATCCTTCTTGAAGCTTCTTTCTTCATCAATGTGGTATCTAGTCTACCTGATGTGACTCTTGATTTTAAAGAAATTGAACAAAATCAAATTGTTTTAACCAGCGGCAAATCAGAAATTACCCTAAAAGGAAAAGATAGCGAACAATATCCACGAATCCAAGAAATTTCAGCAAGTACTCCTTTAATACTTGAAACAAAATTACTCAAGAAAATTATTAATGAAACAGCCTTTGCTGCAAGTACACAAGAGAGTCGTCCAATTTTAACAGGTGTTCATTTTGTATTGAGTCAGCACAAGGAGCTAAAAACAGTGGCAACAGACTCTCATCGTCTAAGCCAGAAAAAATTAACGCTTGAGAAAACTAGTGATGATTTTGATGTTGTCATTCCTAGCCGTTCTCTACGCGAATTTTCAGCGGTATTTACAGATGATATTGAAACTGTAGAGATTTTCTTTGCCAATAACCAAATCCTCTTTAGAAGCGAAAATATTAGCTTCTATACTCGTCTCCTAGAAGGAAACTATCCTGATACAGATCGCTTGATTCCAATAGACTTTAACACTACTATTACTTTTGATGTTGTAAACTTACGCCAGTCAATGGAACGTGCTCGTCTTTTATCAAATGCGACTCAAAATGGTACTGTGAAGCTTGAAATTAAAGGTGGTATTGTTAGCGCCCATGTTCACTCTCCAGAAGTTGGTAAAGTAAACGAAGAAATCGATACTAATCAGGTGACTGGTGAAGATTTGACTATTAGTTTCAACCCAACTTATTTGATTGATTCCCTTAAAGCTTTAAATAGCGAAAAGGTTACAATCAGCTTTATTTCTGCAGTTCGTCCCTTCACACTTGTGCCAGCGGATACTGACGAAGACTTCATGCAACTTATCACCCCAGTTCGTACAAATTAAGTGAAAGAGGTTGAGCCTAGCTCGCCTCTTTTATGATATAATCGAAAAAGAAAAGGAGAGTAGTATGTATCAAGTTGGAAATTTTGTTGAAATGAAAAAACCACATGCTTGTACCATCAAGTCAACAGGAAAAAAAGCTAATCGTTGGGAAGTTACACGTGTAGGGGCAGATATCAAAATAAAATGCAGTAATTGTGACCATGTTGTCATGATGGGACGCTATGATTTTGATCGAAAAATGAATAAAATTATTGACTAAAAACCCTTAGTTAGAGGGTTAGCAAGTTTTCCCTTTTTGTGTTATAATATTAGGGATTGAAATGAAAACGGAGAATGAGAAAATATGGCTTTAACAGCAGGTATCGTTGGTTTGCCAAACGTTGGTAAATCAACACTATTTAATGCAATTACAAAAGCAGGAGCAGAGGCAGCAAACTACCCATTTGCGACTATTGATCCAAACGTTGGAATGGTAGAAGTTCCAGATGAACGCCTACAAAAATTGACGGAAATGATTACTCCTAAAAAGACAGTTCCAACAACATTTGAATTTACAGATATCGCAGGGATTGTAAAAGGAGCTTCAAAAGGAGAAGGGCTAGGGAATAAATTCTTGGCTAATATCCGTGAAGTAGATGCGATTGTTCACGTAGTTCGTGCTTTTGATGATGAAAATGTGATGCGCGAGCAAGGACGTGAAGATGCCTTTGTGGATCCACTTGCAGATATTGATACCATTAACCTAGAATTGATTCTTGCTGACTTAGAATCAGTTAATAAGCGTTATGCGCGTGTAGAAAAGATGGCACGTACGCAAAAAGATAAAGAATCTGTAGCAGAATTTAATGTTCTTCAAAAGATTAAACCAGTCCTTGAAGATGGGAAATCAGCTCGTACAATCGAATTTACAGATGAAGAACAAAAGGTTGTCAAAGGTCTCTTCCTTTTGACGACTAAACCAGTGCTCTATGTTGCTAATGTGGACGAGGATGTGGTTTCAGAACCTGACTCTATCGACTATGTTAAACAAATTCGTGAATTTGCAGCGACAGAAAATGCTGAAGTAGTCGTTATTTCTGCGCGTGCTGAGGAAGAAATTTCTGAGTTAGACGAAGAAGATAAGCAAGAGTTTCTTGAAGCACTTGGGTTGACAGAATCAGGCGTTGACAAGTTGACTCGTGCAGCTTACCACTTACTTGGACTGGGAACTTACTTCACAGCTGGTGAAAAAGAAGTTCGCGCTTGGACCTTCAAACGTGGTATGAAGGCTCCTCAAGCAGCTGGTATTATCCACTCAGACTTTGAAAAAGGCTTTATTCGTGCAGTAACCATGTCATATGAGGATTTAGTGAAATACGGATCTGAAAAAGCCGTAAAAGAAGCTGGACGCTTGCGTGAAGAAGGAAAAGAATATGTCGTGCAAGATGGCGATATTATGGAATTCCGCTTTAACGTTTAATCAATATTAAAAATAATGTCAATTAGGTTGGAAAATAATTCCAACCCTTTTGGCTTTTGAAAGGAAAAATAAATGACAAAAATACTTGTGGGATTGGGCAATCCAGGGGATAAATATTTTGAAACAAAACACAATGTTGGTTTTATGTTGATTG
>CAUUIG010000029.1:0-17346 GCA_963545095.1 uncultured Streptococcus sp. | reverse complement strand
GTGAAGTAGCTGAATACCGTGGATTGAAATCATTCTACAACTTGAAAAAATAATCTCTTTATGAGATGAGGGGCTATAAAGCCTTTGAAATAAGCACTTTGGGGCGCTTTCCCTTAGTGCTTTTTATAATTTAATACCCTTTTTGCTACCCCTACTAATTTTTGGTATATTAAGAGGGTAGCCCGGAAATGGGTCACCCTTATTCTTTATAAATTGCTGATAGCTGTTTCATAATTTGAGACGGCTTTTTTTGCATTCTCTTGGTTAGTATGCCAGTAAGTATTTTCAGTGATCATTAAATTAGAGTGGCCTAATCTATACTGAACATCTTTCGGGCTAGCCTGAGCATAGAGCATCATAGTAGTATGTGTATGGCGGAAACCATGAAATGATACGTTAGTTACTCCAGCAGCATCAAAATGCTTATTTAGGCGCTTTCGTAAGTTACAAGCATAGGCATATTTTTCTGTAAATACAGAGAATACAACCGTTTCAGATCGGCCTAATTTCCAAGACTGAATTTGTTGACGGTTTTTGTATTGTTTCAGTAAAAGTAATGTGGCTTTGTCTATTGGTATATCTCGATAACCAGCGCTTGATTTAGGTGAGTTTATTTCCTGATAGCGGTTTAGTGTCTTATTGATGCTGATAACACCGCTTTCTAGGTCAATATCAGACCATTCAAGAGCTAGAGCCTCACTAATACGGCAACCAGTGGCCAATAAAGTCTTATACAGGACAACATCAAATAAGTTCTCATAATTTGATTGATCCAGAGTGTCTAAATAGTCAAGAAACTGTTTTAATTCTTTGTTGTCTAAGTATTTGACAGCAGCCTTTTCTTTCTGCTGTTTGCGTGGAACGATGACATCATTAGCTGGGTTGTATTGTATTACCTGGATAGCTACGCCATATTTCAAAATACGCTTATTCATGTTATGGAGCAAGGAGTAGTTAGCAAATGCCCCTTTTTCGCCTTTATTCGCCTTGTCAGCTCATTTGTTTACTTGCTGTTGAAGAATAGGCGTAGTGAGTTTAGATAGCTTGTAATCGCCAAATACAGGCGATAAATGCACTCTAACCAACCCCTCCATGGATTGGCGAGTATTTGGTTTAACTGTATTCTTGTAACTATCCCACCAAACTTTTACAAGCTCATTGTATGTTGTAATTGTCGGCTTGTCTTTAACTGTATAGCCATTAGCAGCAAAAGTATTGATCGCATCACGCGCTTTTACTTTAACGCCCTTTTTAGTGGTTGCTGTAACAGTTGTACGGGCTTTTTTGCCCGTTAGTTGGTCAACGCCTAGATAAACACTAGCATAATAAACTCTTTGGCCATTCTTTTTGATTTTATCTTTGATATTCATGTATTTGTACCTTTCTTTCCATCAGCAGGCAAGGCGCGTGGTTTTGTTAGGTATTTATACATGAAAATAAGATAGAGTAATTATTGTTTTTTAAATTCGGTAATCATTTTAAAAATAATTTCTTTATCTGATGAATCTAACAAAGAAAGATAGACTAGTAAATCGCTTTTGAGATATTCTTTTTTATCTAACAAAAAATTTAGATACCGATAAAATTCGACGTCAGTTTCTTTGTCACTTAGTGCATCATATACTTTTTGACTATACCGAGCTTTTATTTTTTCACGGCTACTACGTACTAGAATAGCCATATCTTTAACTTGCTGAACTTGAGAATAAATCTCGCTATCTTGTTCAATATTTTCAGCCATATCAATTAGTTTTTGAGTCTCTTTATAAAAACCCTCTTCATCGCTAGGGAATTTAAAAGCAATAGTTTCCTCATGATAACCTAGAAGATATGGGACAGTTACACCGAAATAATCTGCTAGAATTTGAGCAGGTGCAGACTTTATCGGTGTTTTATTTGCCTCCCAGTTTTGAACAGTCCGTAAAGTAACAGTAAAATCTGACTTATCATTTAACATTTCTGTTAGAGCTTTTTGAGATAAACCTTTTTCTTGTCGCAATTTTTTTAATCTATTCATCAAGTAAAACCTCCTTTCAGAAATAATTATAACATATTTTTTTATTTTGAACGAAAAAAATTTCGCAAACCTCTTTACAACGAAAATAATTTCAGTTATAATCGAAACATAACGAAAATAATTTCGTTTAAAAGGAGGTGAGAAAATGCTTATTACAAAGGAAATTGCTATAAAAGTCCGAAAAAAGCGGGCGGTTGAGTGTTTAGGGAAAGTTGCATTGGCTAAAAAGTTAGGTGTCACACCACCAACTCTAGGAAAAGTAGAGCGTGGTGACTATGATGCCCCTAAGCGTATCTATGAGAGCGTGATGACTTGGCTAGTAGAAGAGATTTAAAGTAAGTAAAAAGCCGCGTACAGGCGACCAAACCAACGTACACGGCTAAGGAAAAATAACAAAACTCAAGCAAAGGCAAGGCGCGTGGTTTTGTTAGGTATTTAGTAAGAGTGAAAACAATCGCCCTTATAAAATATATCACTTTAATTCTACCATAAACAAAGGAGAAAATCAAAAATGGCATTGAGTACACAAAACATCAAGCAACAAGGCAACAAAATAGCTAAGTTACTCCCACATATTGAAATTATCCAACAGCTAAGTAAAGCTTTATTACTTGCTGATAATTCTGGAGCAGATAGCACAGTTTTACACCATCAAATGAAGCAAGCATTTAGCGTTATTTTTGAAATGGCAGATCAGGCATATCAAGAAATAGACCAGATTGCTTGTAAGTTGATAAATTGTGATGATAAAGAATTGGAGGTTATTACACAACATGAACGATAAGATTTTAAGTAGCTATGAATTGCTATGTACTGAGCTAGAAAGTGTAATTAGCACTTTAGAGATATCTATTACTGATATTGGCCAAGACAAAACAACAGCTCTTGTAACGGTAGCAATCAATGGGTTAAAGCATCTTGTTTTAGAACACACAGAATTATCAGATAGATTTTTCAAGGAGTTTAGCAATGAATGAATTAAATCTAACACCAACACAAAGTATTATCTTAATTATTATATGCTTGTTTATTCTAGTCCTATTATGGCGTTATGAAAGCTATATAGAGCTTGATATTACTCCCAAAATTGATAGAGTGGAGGGAAAACACCGCAGACCATGTAAAAGAGCGCTACGGGGCATATATTTCGTTCTCAAACAAGGATTACAATTAGGAGGGGAGTATGGCGACATTTTCAGTTGAATTTGAACAGGGCTTATTAGATAGAGTTGATAGACTAGCACAACAAAAGTTGGAGCTAGAGAAGAAGTTGCAAAAGAAAACAGGTTTAATCACTGCTAAGGAACTCAAAGATGAGCTAGATATTTCTGGAACAACATTAAAAAATTGGATAGATATTGGGCTTGTATCGTATCAATCCCCTTTTGAAAGCAGCAAGAAACTTTATTTTAAGGTTTCTGATGTGATTAACTTTCTTACTGTACGCTAGGAGGTCTATTTTGAAAGTGGTTGTTATTGATGGTGATGGATGGAGAGGTAGAGCCCATTACTCACCTAATTTAGATGTGGTATTTATCAGTGATAAAGTACCAGGAAACATGCGCGATGAATTGATTGAACGTGTAACAAAATTAAATCAAAGAACAATTTGGAGGTAAAACCGAATGGTAAAAGAACATTATACCGTAACTCATACGATGGCAGACGGAACAAAAAGAGACAGTATTGCCGGATATGTTATCCCTGACGATAATCCAGTATATGCACTTTTTAGAAAAGTAAATGAGCGTAGAATGGAGGAGATGCGAAAAAATGGCAACCATTGATATACCAAAAGGGTGCATAGGAGAGGATAGGAGGAGTAATCTTATAGAGCAGTTTGAGGAGGCAATGAAATGAATGAGCTAGATTTAACCAATACACAGGCGGTTATCTTTTCCGTGGTATTGATTGGCTTGCTGCTTTATCTAAACCACCGAGACCGCCAAAAAAGCGCCCAATTTGAGCGAGAAAGCAAACAGATGATAGAAACACCTAGCGAGGATTTAAGCCCTGATTATGGGCGATATATTCAGCTTACAGGGATCAATGTATGGGGAGGAATTGAATGAGTTTATGTGTGGCTGATATAGAAAATCATTTGAAATTGGTTGAAATTGAATACCTAGACGGAATGCAATATTTAGCGACAGGGGAGGAGTAGACTTGGCAGAAGAAAAGCGTTATTGGTGGTTGAAGATGGAGCATGATTTTTTTGAGCAGAAAGAAATGAAGGCTTTGAAACGAATGGCAGCAGGCTATGTATATACCACTATCTATCTAAAGTTATTGTTGAAAAGCTTAAAAAATAATGGCTCTTTGTATTTTGAAAGTATTGAAGATGATTTTGTATCAGAGCTTGCTTTTGATATTGATGAGTCTATAGATGATGTTAGTGCAGTATTTGATTTTCTAAAACGTAAAGGGTTACTGGTTGAAATATCAGAGGAGGAAGTATCATTACCAGGTGCAGTACAGCGAATAGGCTCAAAAACTCAATCAGCAGTAAGAAAAGAGAGACAACGGGCAAGAGAAAAAGAACCTAAAAACGTGACAAAGTCACGGCAAGATGGGACTTTGTCACAAGATGGTCACGTAGAGAAGAGTAGAGAAGAAAAGAGAAGAGATAGAGAAAGAGTAGAAGTAGATAAAGAACAATCACCCACTCCCTCTACCCTCAATCAAGACTTTGCAAATCTTTATAAATCTTTTGAAGCTGAGACAGGTAAAGCATTATCACCGTTACAGATTCAAGAATTACAGTATATGCTAGAAGATTTTATTCCAGAGCTTATTCATGAGGCGTTAAAAGAGGCTGTCAGTCAGGGCAAAGCAAACTTTGCATACATCAAGGCAATCCTTAACCGTTGGAAACAGGACAATTTATTGACGGTGGAACTTGTTAGAAATAGCTTTGCAGCGCGTGAGGCTAGGAAACAATCTCCTAAGCAATCAGAACCTATGAGCCGTGAAGAATGGCTGAAAATACGAACAGAAGAAAACCCATTTTAGGAGGGTGAGCAATGGAAAATAAATTTGAGCAATATAACAACAGAAAAATTAGCGATAAAGTATGTGAGGTTCACAAGGTCAATTATTGGCAAATATCAACACCGATAAGAGGCAGTAAGGAACGAAGTATACAAGAGTTTTGCCCTGAATGTTGTCAAGAGCAAATTGATAGGCAAGAGCAAGAGGGAATTAATAATAGCCTAAACGCTGAGATTTACCTAAAAACCTATAATATGCTTATGCGAGACAGTACGATCCCTAGAGAGTTAAAAGAGGCTAGTTTTGAGAATTTCATAGCTGAAACAGCCGAGGAAAAGCAACTACTGGAGTTTGCTAGAGTGCAAGTAGAGAAATACCTGGACGGCATGACAGGGAATACCCTATTTACAGGATCTACAGGGATAGGAAAGAGTCATTTAAGCGTAGCTATTGCTAAGGCTATAAACGAGGGCTACAAGGCCAAAGGAGAGCCTAAAAGCGTGTTATTTGTCAATCTAACAGAAATCCTTAGACGAGTTCGAGAGAGCTTTAACGCTCCTACTAGTCTAGAGGGGCACTACTCAAGAATGCTGAAAGAGGTTGATTACCTGGTACTTGATGATTTAGGTATAAAATCGGACAACGCTAGTAGTAAAGGTAAATCAGTCTGGGAAGAAGAGTTTATTTTTGATATTCTCAGCAATCGAGATAAAACTATTATTACTACAAATCTAAGTAGCTCAGAGATTACTAGCTTGTATAGTGAACGAGTGGCCAGCCGTGTCAGAACTGGCCTAGAGGGTAACTTTTTCAAGTCATTCACTATCAAGGATAAGCGATACTCAATTAATCAGTTAAAAAATAAAGTAAAGCAGTTAAACTGAAGTAATTTTCTTACAAACCTAAACAAAACTAGACACTTTTCCTGGGGCGAGAAATCACCCTCTTAAAAAATTACTATGCTTTCCTCGACCAAACTAATCAAGCATGGTAATTTAATCAATGACGAAAAACAACTATTGGGTACACAAAAAGGGTAGTATTTTATAACACGAACCTTAAAAACCTAGTCAAATCAATAGACTAGGGATATTCAGATTATAATAAATTGAAATAAAGGAGAAATTCATGACTGAAAACAAGGATAATAAATTATTAGAAATGATGGAGAAAGGTTTTGTTTTATACTCAAAAAATGGTATAATAAAGTACATTGAAATTCCAGATCATGGCAGTATTAAGCTAAAAGCTCAAGATGGGCAGATAGTTTATAAAGAAGTGACTAACGGAGAACAATGTTAATAAATACTGACTGGAAAAACCAGAGGTATGATAATTGAGTTTAACACTCTTTTGTCATACCTCTTTTACTTTTTGTCATAAGGAGGATAACATGACACTTACAACAATTAAAAATGACATTCAAGCATTTGGGAAGAAAAAAATAGAATATATGCGTGGTTATATCGCCATGCAGGACGATTTTCAAGATAAATTACACAAACAGTTAATCGGAAAAGTTTATGCAGAAGAAACACTGCTGAAATATAAAAAAGATGCAGAAAATTATTCTTCTAATACTTTTCAAATGCTGTGTCAACAACTAGAAAAAGAGAAAAATATTGAATTAGAAAATCTTAAATCAAAAGAAGAGTCTATTACAGCAGATGATGTAGCTGATTTATCTTTATTTTCTAGTATCAAGCCAACAGCGGTAGAAATGAAAGAATATTTAGAAAAGTATAAGAATAAACCTTTAGCAATTAGAAAGTTAGAGAATATTATCGAAAATGATGCTGATCTTTCTTATATTGAAATTGATATAGATCAATTCAAACAACAAAATCTTCTTGAAAAATTAATCATTTTCTTTACTAGGAAAATTAATTACTTCCATGATGGTTTATATATCAACGGTGATAAGATTGATTTAATGCAACATGAGATGATTGTTGAAAGCAATATTGAGTCGCTGGATGAAGAATTGCGTAAATATCTAGCATAAGAAATAAAGGGGGAACCCTTTATTTTGATAACAAGGAGGTAATAGATGGCAGGAAATGAAAATGATGGCCTTACATCCAAACAAATAAAATTCATAGATGCCATGCTTACCGAGCCAACGATAGAAAAAGCGTGCCAAAAAGCAGGGGTGTCAAGGGCAACAGGTCATAAGTATCTAAAGGTTGCAGCAGTTAAAAAAACATTGAGACTAAAACAAGATGAGATGATGGATAAAACTACACAGATGCTATATCTAGCCTCATCCAATGCTGTTTCTGTACTCAATGATATTATGATGGATTCTAAGGTTAACCCGTTTATAAGAACTCAAGCAGCAAAAGCTATACTTGAACAATCATATAAAACTCATGAAATTTTTGGAGTAGTAAGACAAATTGAAGAATTGAGGTTAGAAATTGAGGAAGTATCTAAAGGAGATCAAAGAGTTACAAGAACTCAAGGAATTATTAAGTAGTAGAAATACGCCTGAAGTTATCATCGTCGAGGGTAACGATGATTTGGGAGAATTTTTCCAAGTTGATGGTGAGTTATTTAGTGATATTGAACTTTTAGAAAACCTTAAAAAGTGGCGTGAATGGGAAGTGCAGGTTATCGTTGATGATTGGTGTAACCGTAGTCTAAATGAAGATGAAACAGGAATCTTATATTTTCCAAAGCATGAGGATAAAATGGACTATATCCGATTTAACAAAGGTTTAGAACCTTTATATCACGCGCTAGATGAACCTTATACAACAATCTCAAAAAGTGAGTGGTTAAAGCTATTAGATTAATAATTTAGGAGGTAATCATGCCAAAGAAGAAAATTGAGCGTATTTCAGTAATCCACAGAGAAAAAATTTTATGGCTCAAGTGGTATTTCATGAGAGATAAAGAAAATCCTAAGTATAGTGTCCTTGAGAGTAAAATGTTTGATGCTGCTAAAAAGCAAGATCTGCTTGCTTATAAAAAATACACCACGATTAAACAGATAACAGATATTAGGGTACAGACTAGTGAAGACGATTTTTTAACGGCCATTAAAGAGGTTTATGTGTATAATCACATGAATGTTATCGGAGCTTGTCAACGTATATTATTTGTTAGTCAGTCGTCAGCCTATAACAAGCTAAATAAATGGTTTGAAACTTATTCAGATTTGTATTTTAGTATTATTCCATTACCGAATATGGGAGCGTATCATGACTTGGTAGATATCTAATTGATTGTATGATATAATAAACCAAAGTACAATGAGTAGTATATAGGGATTGCGCCTTGATTGAGGAGATTCCGGTTCGAATCCGGGCTATTGTGCTAGCATCTAGGAAACTAGGTGCTTTTTGTTTCTATCAATTAAGTGCCTACTCCATTGCTGAATTAAAAAAATAACACTATGAAAAGTGCTATTTCTCTTGCCTGCTGAACTCGTCAATTTTATTACCTTTTTTGTTACCCCTCAAAAATACCCTACTTGTTTGTACCTTGTCACTTTTACTAGATTAGACAAAATAAGCTCTTTAAAATTGTGCATTTTTGGGGTACTTTATTATAGGTATATAACTTGAAAAAATAAAATAGTTCAGTGAACTATTTTATCCCGAATCTTGAAATTCAAAAGTTCGGCCGTTGATTTAACAACGTTTTAAGCCCCTCGGATTTTATCCGAAGGGCTTTTTTTCTGTTCAGGGGGCAAAAAAGGGGCATAACTTTTTAAGAAAGCTCAGTTACCAACAAATACGATTTAGCTAATATAATTGAAAATGATGGAAAAAAGGGTGAATTTATGATATACTTTAACACAGGACCTTTTTAGAAATTTTGAAAGAGTATTAAAAATTAAAAATGAGAAAAATTGTTATCAATGGTGGTTTGCCCCTGCAAGGTGAGATTACTATTAGTGGTGCAAAAAATAGTGTTGTAGCTTTGATTCCGGCTATTATTTTGGCAGACGATATTGTGACTTTGGATTGTGTACCAGATATCTCTGATGTTACTAGTCTTGTCGAAATTATGGAATTGATGGGAGCTACCGTTAAGCGTTATGACGATGTCTTGGAGATTGATCCAAGAGGTGTTCAAAATATTCCAATGCCTTATGGGAAAATCAATAGTCTTCGTGCATCTTATTATTTTTATGGAAGTCTTTTAGGTCGCTTTGGGGAAGCCACTGTTGGTTTACCTGGTGGATGTGATTTGGGACCGCGTCCTATCGACCTACACCTTAAGGCTTTTGAAGCTATGGGTGCCACTGTTAGCTACGAGGGAGATAACATGAAGTTATCTGCTAAAAATACAGGACTCCATGGAGCAAGTATTTACATGGATACGGTTAGTGTGGGTGCGACGATTAATACGATGATTGCTGCGGTTAAAGCAAATGGGCGTACCATTATTGAAAATGCAGCTCGTGAACCTGAGATTATTGATGTTGCCACTCTCTTGAATAATATGGGAGCCCATATCCGTGGTGCTGGAACCAATATTATCATTATTGATGGTGTTGAAAGATTACATGGGACACGTCATCAGGTGATTCCAGACCGTATTGAAGCGGGAACATATATTTCCTTAGCTGCGGCAGTTGGCAAGGGAATTCGTATAAATAATGTTCTTTACGAACACCTAGAAGGATTTATTGCTAAGTTGGAAGAAATGGGAGTGAGAATGACAGTATCTGAAGACAGTATTTTTGTCGAAGAACAGTCTAATTTGAAAGCAATCAATATTAAGACAGCTCCTTATCCAGGCTTCGCTACTGACTTGCAACAACCGATTACCCCTCTTTTGCTAACAGCTAATGGTCGTGGTACAATTGTTGATACGATTTACGAAAAACGTGTAAACCATGTTTTTGAATTAGCTAAGATGGACGCAGATATATCAACAACAAATGGTCATATTTTATACACAGGTGGACGTGGTTTGCGTGGAGCAAGTGTTAAAGCGACTGACCTGAGAGCTGGTGCAGCTTTAGTTATTGCTGGTTTGATGGCAGAGGGACAAACTGAAATTACCAATATCGAGTTTATCTTACGTGGTTATTCTGATATTATCGAAAAATTACGTAATCTAGGAGCGGATATTAGACTTGTTGAGGATTAAACCGTAGAGGTGTTTATGAATATTTGGACCAAATTAGCAATGTTTTCTTTTTTTGAAACGGATCGCTTGTATTTGCGTCCTTTCTTTTTTAGTGATAGTCAGGACTTTTATGAGATAGCTTCGAATCCAGAAAATCTTCAATTTATTTTCCCAACTCAGGCAAGTCTGGAAGAGAGTCAATATGCATTAGCGAATTATTTTATGAAGTCCCCTTTGGGAGTGTGGGCAATTTGTGACCAGAAAAATCTACAAATGATTGGTTCTATTAAATTTGAGAAGTTAGATGAAATCAAAAAAGAAGCAGAGCTTGGCTATTTTTTGAGAAAAGATGCTTGGTCACAAGGATTTATGACAGAAGTTGTAAAAAAACTTTGCCAACTTTCTTTTGAAGAATTTGATTTAAAACAATTATCTATTATAACCCATCTTGAAAATGAAGCTAGCCAAAAGGTTGCTCTTAAGTCTGGATTTAGTTTGTTCCGTCAGTTTAAAGGCAGTGATCGCTACACAAGAAAAATGCGAGATTATCTTGAATTTCGCTTTGTAAAGGGAGAATTTAATGAGTAAACACCAAGAAATTCTAAGCTATTTGGAAGAATTACCTGTTGGAAAAAGGGTCAGTGTTCGTAGTATTTCCAATCATCTGGGAGTCAGTGATGGAACGGCCTATCGCGCTATCAAGGAAGCTGAAAATCGTGGAATTGTAGAGACTCGTCCCCGTAGTGGAACAATTCGCATTAAATCGAAGAAAGTTGCTATCGAAAGATTAACATATGCAGAAATTGCAGAAGTGACCTCTTCTGAGGTTCTAGCTGGTCAAGAAGGTTTAGAGAGAGAATTTAGTAAGTTCTCAATCGGTGCCATGACTGAGCAAAATATCTTATCTTATCTTCATGATGGGGGACTCTTGATTGTCGGAGATCGAACCCGTATTCAGTTGTTAGCCTTGGAAAACGAAAATGCGGTTCTCGTTACAGGTGGATTTCAGGTTCATGATGATGTCCTTAAACTGGCCAATCAAAAAGGGATTCCTGTTTTAAGAAGTAAGCATGATACCTTTACCGTTGCGACCATGATCAATAAAGCCTTGTCAAATGTCCAAATCAAGACTGATATTTTGACAGTTGAGAAACTTTATCGTCCAAGTCATGAATATGGTTTTCTGAGAGAGACTGACACAGTCAAAGATTATTTGGACTTAGTACGTAAGAATCGAAGCAGTCGTTTTCCAGTTATTAACCAACATCAGGTTGTCGTTGGAGTTGTAACTATGAGAGATGCTGGTGACAAGTCACCAAGTACCACAATTGATAAAGTCATGTCTCGTAGTCTATTTTTAGTTGGATTATCGACAAATATTGCCAATGTGAGTCAACGGATGATTGCCGAAGACTTTGAAATGGTACCAGTTGCTCGAAGCAATCAAACTTTGCTTGGCGTTGTAACTAGACGAGATGTCATGGAGAAGATGAGCCGTTCTCAAGTTTCTGCTTTACCAACTTTTTCTGAGCAGATTGGACAAAAGCTCTCTTATCACCATGATGAGGTAGTGATTACAGTTGAACCCTTTATGCTCGAGAAGAACGGAGTTTTGGCTAATGGTGTATTGGCAGAAATTTTGACCCACATGACCCAAGATTTAGTTGTTAATAGTGGTCGCAATCTCATTATCGAGCAGATGCTAATCTACTTTTTGCAGGCTGTTCAGATAGATGATATATTGCGCATTCAGGCACGGATTATCCATCATACGAGACGGTCAGCTATTATTGACTACGATATTTATCATGGTCACCGGATTGTTTCAAAAGCAAATGTAACCGTTAAAATTAATTAGAAACTAGGAGAAAAAATGATAACATTAAAATCAGCTCGTGAAATCGAAGCTATGGACAAGGCTGGTGATTTTCTAGCAAGTATTCATATCGGCTTACGTGATTTGATTAAGCCTGGCGTAGATATGTGGGAAGTTGAAGAATACGTTCGCCGTCGTTGTAAGGAAGAAAATTTCCTTCCGCTTCAGATTGGGGTTGATGGTGCAATGATGGACTATCCTTATGCTACTTGCTGCTCTCTTAATGATGAAGTAGCTCATGCCTTCCCTCGTCACTATATTTTGAAAGATGGTGATTTGCTCAAAGTTGATATGGTTTTGGGAGGTCCTATTGCTAAATCTGACCTGAATGTCTCAAAATTAAACTTCAACAATGTGGAGCAGATGAAAAAATACACTCAGAGCTACTCTGGTGGTCTAGCAGACTCTTGTTGGGCTTATGCTGTTGGTACACCGTCCGAAGAAGTGAAAAACTTGATGGATGTAACCAAAGAAGCTATGTACAAGGGGATTGAACAAGCTGTTGTTGGAAATCGTATCGGTGATATCGGTGCAGCCATTCAAGAATACGCTGAAAGTCGTGGTTACGGTGTAGTGCGTGATTTGGTTGGTCATGGTGTTGGCCCAACTATGCACGAAGAACCAATGGTTCCTAACTATGGCATTGCTGGTCGTGGGCTTCGTCTCCGTGAAGGAATGGTCTTGACTATTGAACCGATGATCAATACAGGTGACTGGGAAATCGATACAGATATGAAGACTGGTTGGGCGCATAAGACCATTGATGGTGGATTGTCATGTCAGTATGAACACCAATTTGTCATTACGAAAGATGGACCTGTTATCTTGACTAGCCAAGGCGAAGAAGGAACTTATTAGTAAAAAGTGAAAAGGCTACTGGAAGTTTATTTTGATAAAAAATCCAGTAGATCTTTTTATAATAAAACGCATTGTATCAAGTTTTAACTAGCTGATATGATGTGTTTTTCTGATTTTAAGATTCTTATCTCAATCTCTTGTTCTTTATTATGATTTCATACTCAATGAAAATCAAAGAGCAAACTAGGAAGCTAGCCGCAAGCTGTACTTGAGTACGGTAAGGAGACTCTGACGTGGTTTGAAGAGATTTTCGAAGAGTATCAAAAATAAAATTCTTCTAAAATGATACACTTCAGGTTAAAAAAATAGCATTTCAGATTTTCTGGTTCAGAAATAGCTATCACTATGATATAATTATTTTATGATTATTACTATTCCTATAAAAAACCAAAAAGATATTGGCACACCATCTGATTCAGTCGTGGTTCTCGGCTATTTTGATGGTATACATAAGGGGCATCAAGAATTATTTCGTGTTGCCAATAAGGCTGCGAGAAAGGATTTATTGCCTATCGTCGTTATGACCTTTAATGAATCTCCAAAGATCGCTTTAGAGCCTTATCATCCTGACCTATTTTTACATATTTTGAACCCTGCTGAACGTGAGAGGAAACTAAAGCGTGAAGGCGTAGAAGAATTATATCTCCTTGATTTTAGTAGTCAATTTGCTAGTCTCACGGCAGAAGAATTTTTTGCAACTTATATCAAGGCTATGAATGCCAAAATTATTGTTGCAGGTTTTGATTATACATTTGGTTCTGACCAAAAAACGGCAGAAGACCTAAAGGATTATTTTGATGGAGAAGTTATCATTGTCCCACCTGTAGAAGATGAGAAAGGAAAGATTAGTTCAACACGTATCCGTCAAGCTATTTTAGACGGAAATGTGAAAGAAGCAGGAGAACTTTTGGGGGCACCGCTTCCATCAAGAGGCATGGTGGTTCATGGTAATGCTCGTGGTCGTACGATTGGTTATCCGACAGCTAATTTGGTGCTTTTAGACCGTACTTATATGCCAGCAGATGGTGTTTATGTCGTTGATGTTGAGATTCAAAGGCAGAAGTATCGTGCTATGGCTAGTGTCGGGAAAAATGAGACCTTTGATGGAGAAGAAGCACGTTTTGAAGTCAATATTTTTGATTTTAATCAAGATATTTATGGCGAGACCGTCATGGTTTATTGGCTTGATCGCATTCGCGATATGACAAAATTTGATTCTGTTGACCAATTAGTGGAGCAGTTAAAGGCTGATGAAGAAGTCGCTCGGAATTGGTTTTAAGTGCTTAAATAAACAAAAAGAGGTTGTCTGCAACCCAAAAGATAGATGATTTAGTCTAACTTTTGAGTTCAGTACATTACCTCTTTTTATTCTTTTTCAAAGGTGAATCCTTCTCCAAGGATTTCGTGGGCTTCTGTAATAGTTATAAAGGCTTGAGGATCGATTCGATGAATCATTTCTTTCATTTTAACAATTTCATTTCTTCCGACAATACAGTAGATGATTTTCAAATCTTTTTGACTATAGTAGCCTTGCCCTGAGATAAAAGTAACACCTCTTCCTAGGTCATCATTAATAGCCTTAGCAAGTTGGTCAGGACGTTTGGTAATAATCATAAATCCTTTACCTGCGTATCCTCCTTCCCCAATCAAATCAATCACTCGGGATACAATGAAAGTAAAGAGCAGAGTGTAAGTAACCAATCTCAAATCCTTAAAAATAAAGAGAATGAGCATGAGAATACAAAAATCTAAGATAAAAAGCAGTTTCCCCATGGACAAATGAGTGTATTTGTTGAGGATACGGGCTAGAATATCAGTTCCACCCGTTGTACCTCCAGCGTTAAAGATAATTCCAAGACCAATTCCTAATAGAATTCCAGATATAAGGGCAGTAATTAGTAAATCACCTTGAAGATCAATATGAAGGGGAATACGCTCAAAAAAAGCTAGCCATGCAGATAAAGCCAAGGTTCCGAGCAAACTAGAGTAGAGAGATTTTGCTCCAAATATTTTCCAAGCTAGGATGAATAGAGGAATATTAATCAGCAGATTCATGAGGGAAACAGGAATTTCAAAAAGATAAAAGGTAATAAGAGTAATGCCTGTAGCCCCTCCTTCGAAGAGATGATGGGGAATTACAAAATAGGTTAGACCAAAAGCATAAATGCCAGCACCTAGTAAAATAGTTAAAATGGGATAGATTTTTTTAATCATAGGACACCTCTTTTCTTATAAGTTGATTATATCAAATTTTTAAGGAAAATTTGATTGACTCCATTAGGATTTTTAATCTTTTTTTGATATAATTAAAAGTAAGAAAACCAATCTGAATCCTAAAATAGAAAGATTGATACTATGACAAAAATTAAGATTGTTACCGATTCATCTGTTACTATTGAGCCAGAATTAGTAAAGCAATTAGATATCACGGTAGTTCCTCTATCTGTAATGATTGATAATGTTGTTTATTCGGATGCTGATTTAAAAGAAGAAGGTAAATTTCTTCACTTGATGCAAGAAGCTAAGAATCTTCCGAAAACAAGTCAACCACCTGTAGGTGTTTTCGCTGAAGTTTTTGAAGACTTGTGCAAGAATGGCAGTCAGATTCTTGCTATTCATATGTCCCATGCCCTTTCAGGTACTGTAGAAGCAGCGCGCCAAGGTGCTAGTTTATCTACTGCTGACGTAACAGTTATTGACAGTTCCTTCACTGACCAAGCCTTGAAATTCCAAGTTGTCGAAGCTGCTAAATTAGCACAAGAAGGCAAAGATATGGAGGAAATTTTATCTCATGTAGAAGAAGTAAAAAACCATACGGAGCTCTATATTGGCGTTTCTACTCTAGAAAATCTAGTAAAAGGTGGACGAATTGGCCGTGTAACTGGATTGTTGAGCTCACTTCTCAATATACGTGTTGTCATGCAGATGAAGGACCATGAATTGCAACCAATGGTTAAAGGGCGTGGAGCTAAAACTTTTAAAAAATGGTTGAATGAGTTGATAACATTGCTATCTGATCGTTCTGTAGCAGAGATTGGAATTTCATATTCTGGTAGTTCTGATTGGGCAAAAGAGATGAAAGACAATTTGCAACCTTATGTTGAAAAGCCAATTTCAGTATTGGAGACAGGTTCTATTATTCAAACTCACACGGGTGAGAACGCTTGGGCTATTTTAGTTCGTTACAATTCCTAAAAACTCCTAAAAAAATAAAGAAAATGCGAATAAATAGCGTTTTTAACTTGACCTAAAAGGGATTTTAGGATATGATTATAGTTGTTAATTAGAAATTAATTTGGAGGAATCATTAACATGGCAAACAAACAAGATTTGATCGCTAAAGTAGCAGAAGCTACAGAATTGACTAAGAAAGATTCAGCAGCAGCAGTTGACGCTGTATTCGCAGCTGTAACTGAATTCCTTTCAGCTGGTGAAAAAGTTCAATTGATCGGTTTTGGTAACTTTGAAGTTCGTGAGCGTGCTGCACGTAAAGGTCGCAACCCACAAACTGGTAAAGAAATCACAATTGCAGCTTCTAAAGTTCCAGCATTCAAAGCTGGTAAAGCTCTTAAAGACGCTGTTAAATAATCAGCCTTTAAAAAGCCTATTGTATCAAGCTTTCTAGCTTGGTCAGTAGGCTTTTTTTGTGTATAGGGGACAAAATCTGAATTAGCTGGTGACAGAAAAGATCTTTTAAACACAGGATAATTTAATTTACGTAGCAGAAATCATACAAATAAACTTGATTATAGTACAATAGGATATGAAATCTTAAGAAAGTTGGTTCTTTATTGGAAACGATAGTATTTTCAATCTCAGTTTTTTTAGCAGGGGTCTTGTCTTTCTTTTCCCCTTGTATTTTTCCTCTGTTACCAGTTTATACTGGAATTTTGCTGGATGATCAGGAAAGCGCAAAAAGTTTTTCTTTGTTTGGGAGAAAGGTTCTCTGGTCAGGTTTGATTCGAACACTTTGCTTTATTGCAGGTATCTCTCTCATTTTCTTTATCTTAGGATTTGGTGCTGGTTACCTTGGTAATATTCTCTATGCGAATTGGTTTCGCTATACCATGGGGACGATTATTATCATTTTAGGTTTACACCAGATGGAAATTTTTCATTTTAAGAAATTAGAGATTCAAAAAAGCTTTACTTTCAAGAAATCAGCAGCCAATCGTTATTGGTCAGCATTTTTACTTGGTATTACCTTTAGCTTTGGTTGGACGCCTTGTATTGGTCCGGTTTTAAGTTCTGTTTTAGCGCTTGCGGCTTCTGGAGGCAATGGCGCCTGGCAAGGAGCTATCTATACTCTTATTTACACTCTGGGGATGGCCATTCCTTTCTTGGTCTTGGCATTAGCTTCAGGAATAGTGATGCCTTATTTTAGTAAACTCAAGCGTCATATGATGCTACTAAAGAAAATTGGTGGTTTCCTCATTATTTTAATGGGAATTTTGTTACTATTAGGACAAGTAAATGTTCTAGCTGGAATTTTTGAATAAAGGAGAAAAAGATGAAA
>CAUUIG010000028.1:0-17845 GCA_963545095.1 uncultured Streptococcus sp. | reverse complement strand
TAACAGAAGATCTTGATATCTCTGTTGCTAAGGACTATTATATGAAAGCTAAGGTACTCTATCTAATTGAAAATAATGAAGTTATGGCACTCAAGGTAGAACAATATCTAATAGATAAGTAGTCAGAGAATGTATAAGGATAGCAGAAGCTATCTTTTTATGCGTAAAATATAATTATAATTCTTTTTTAAAAAAATATATGATTTTTTACTTTAATTGCTTGACAGTTTATATATGTTGATTTATAATATAGGTGAAAGAAGGTGGCAAGATGGGAAAATTAAAATTCGAATATTTGAAAGCGCTATCTATTTTGCTTATTGTGCTAATTCTACTGAGTAATAGTCGGAGTTTTATTAGTACTACTCTAGTTGTTCAAGGTATTGATACAGGAGCGTACTATTCTCCCAGTTAAGAGTAAGTTCGTTGTTTAAAATGAAATGAGATAGAAGGAAGGCGAGTCCAATGAGCTATAAGGTTTATTGTTTTATTTATTAAAAATTGAAGGATAGTTGTTTTTTGTAAGCTTAAATAGGAGAAGTAAAATGACTCATAAATTAATTAAAGTAAGTATGGTTTTCATTATGATATTTGGATTGCTCTTCTCTGTCGGAAATAGCATTTATGCGTCTGAAACAGCAACAAGACAAACTGCTGTCTTGAGCGAACAAGAGCAGACAGAACAGGCGATTGAAAGCTTGAAATTCTATTTAGAGGAAGCTGGACATGTTGATTTGGCTACAAAGAGATACGTTGTAACTGATTTCTATGCTCTAAAAGCAAGGGCAGAACTACCAGGAGATATTGGCTTAGAAGGGAAGTTTATTTTTGAAAATTATGTATTGCCAAGTATGACTCGTGATTTAGGAGCATATGCGGCTTGTGTAGTCATAAATTCTGTACCATTTGGTGGAATTATATGGGATGCACTGCAAGGTAGAAATATGATAGAAATATTAACCAATGCTTTGGTGTCTCATAATTATGGAAAAGCGGTTGATATAATAAAAGATATTGCTGCATCAGTATTAAAACCATCTCAATTAGCTAAATTTAATGTAGCTGTTGTTGTAGCAGGAGTAGCATTAAATGCTATCTCTTGTTGGGGAACTTAGTTCGATATAGTGGGAAAAGTATTTTATAGTAGATTGAACTAGGAAGATACAACGTAATTAGGATATTCGTATTGCTTTTTAGTCATTATCTAAAAAGCAATACGTGTTGTTCTAACTTCAATATACCATAATATAAGTCGTCCCTACCCTATGTTGATTAGATTAAATCGATAAATCAGGAGGTTAAGCGATGAACTACAATTTAAAATATCTCTTATCAGGAATATTTGTCCTAGTCTTTATAGGTTTCCTAGTCTGGATGCGTTATTTTAATCAGAAGAAGGAAGAGGAGCATTCAGATGTGTCTTTTGAAGCGAGGTTAGATAGTGAAGTCAAGACCTTATATAAACAACTAGGATTGGGTGAGGAACCTAACTATTTCTTAGCTTATCGCTACTTACACCCTTGGTTTAATCTAGCGATTTTACCACCAACAGTTGAAATTCTCTTAACTAAAATAGCGCTGGTTATGGTGACTCCAGATGAACTACTGATAAGAAATCTTGGGAATGGGATGACTTTCACAAGTGAGCACCATCGTGATTTGCGACAAGGACTTATCCGCATTCCAAAATCAGAGATGAAAGAATTTGAGATTCGCAACTGGAAAAGAGTTTTTATATTTGGCGATTTTTTGACAATTAAAACAAGCCAACATAGCTATTATTTGCAGGTTAGAGATGATGGACTTCAAAAAGGAAGTCTTTCTACCAAACACTTCTCCGACTTGAAACGACAAGATTTTCTCGGGTTATTGACAGATAAACGGACATTTTGATAGACGATTGCTCAAAAAACTAACCTCTAAACATTCAAAAACCACACAGTGTTTCTTTCAGCTTGATTGTGTTCAAGGCTGAAAGAAACACTGTGTGGTTTTATTTAGAAGCTAAGCTTTTTTCTCTTTCTTTCGGTTGATAATATGTCTCTACTTCCTTTTTGAGATGAGACAGCATAGAAGTTTCCTCGGTCAGCTCCAGAAGTGAGAAACCTTTTTGGATAAGTTTAGAATCATCCCTACAAATCCCAATACGGATATAGCAGATAGCAAGCCTATCGTAGCTTTTCTTGTTCTTGGCATCCTCCAGTAAAGTGTAGCAGATTTGCTTACACATGTTTTTATCTTGATTGTATAGATAGAGTGTGGAAAGGTTTAATAGAATTGTCATTCGCAAGTCATATAAATGTTGATAGTTTTTATAGACTTCTAAGCGTTGCAAGATTTTTCCAGTGATGAGATGGAGGTGTTCAATGGGCAAGCTGAAAAGGATGGTATTGAGGATTTTTAGGTCACTTTCATACCATGTATTTTGTTTTTCAATCTTTCTCCAAAGTTTTTTGACAACCTGTTCTGCGTGATCTGATAGTTCCCCTGCCCCGTGTTGACGGATATAAATGACAACTTCAAGCATGTCTCTGATTTCTTCTATAGGGAGATCGTGGTGGGTCTTGAGATAGTTTTGGCATTTTTGAAATAAATTGACAAGATCGCTGGTCCCGATAATGGAACGCATATTGAGATAGGTTTGCATAATTTCTGTTCGTTGACTTGGTTGATAAAGTTGACAGATATATTCAAACTCTTCAAAACTCATATTGATTTGACGGAGAAGAAATTCCATATTTTCATATTTTGGAGTTGTCTTACCGCTTTCGATTTTTGATAGGCTGGTTCTTGAGAGAACACCCCCACAGACCTCTTCTTGGGTCAGCCCCTTTGACTCACGTATTTCTTTATAGACCTTTCCGAAATCATAACGCATGATGTTCTCCTTTTCGTGAAAAAAGTTAACAAACAATAAAATTTTGTTAAAAATATTGTATCATAGCAATGTAAAAAGTAAAAAAGAAAGTCGAAATAAAGTTGTGAAAAAAGTTAACGTAATTTTGAAATGAGCTTAATAAGAGGTACTATGTAGGTAGAAAATAAAGATAGGAGAAAAAGTATGAATAAAAAAATATTTTGTATTCTAGTATGTATTATATCATTGATTAGTCTGGCCATAATCTTTCCATGGGGCTGGCCGATATAATGTAAGGGAGCTTGGGTTGTTAAAGGAAGCTCAGTCCTTGGATAAAAATCTGCTGTACTACAATGCTTGGAAAGATATCAAGAACAAAGAATGATACGGTTGAAAATAAACTGATTCAAGAACTACTGGGCAGTGATTGAGGTTTGAGTGACATCAAAGAAAAGTTAGATTAATTCTAAAGAATTGAGTATTTCTATGTTAAAAAAATATCCTTGTACGATGCAACATGATCAGTCAGATTGTGCTGCGGCAGTTGTTTCAACAGTTCTTTTATCTTACAAAAAGGAACTATCAATCATGAAGATTCGGGAAATTATTGGTACAGACATGTATGGAACGACTGTCAGTGGTATTGTTTCAGGTCTGAATAAGTTGAATTTTACAGTAAAAGCTGTTCGAGTAGCACTGGAAGATTTGACTCCAAAATTAACATTTCCTGCGATTCTTCAAGTTAAGAATGATTTAGGTCAAAATCATTTTGTGGTATTACATAGTATAAAGAGGAATAGTAAATTTTACGTAGCAGACCCTGCTAGTGGCGTACGCAAGATGTCAAGTGACGAATTGGGAGAAATTTATCAAGGTATTACTCTTTTTATGGTTCCAAATTCGGATTTTGAAAGAGGGAAACTAAAGGGAAAAGGACTTCTTGATTTATTTGGAAGGTTAATTTTTAATCAAAAAGGATTGATTAGTACAGTCATATTAGCTTCCTTTGTTTTAAGTATCATTGGTATTTTATCGAGTCTCTTTTCAAAAGTTATCATGGACGAGGTGATTCCATATGCTTTAAAAAATAGTCTGTATATGTTTTTGATAGTATTTGGAATAGTGTCGTTCTTACAGACTCTTCTATCTGCATTTCGTCAGCACGTTCTTTTGTTTCTATCTCGAAAAATTGATATACCGGTTTTAATGGGGTATTATGACCATATTATTCATCTTCCTTATAGTTTTTTTGGAAGTCGTAGAGTTGGTGATGTTTTAACAAGATTTCAAGATGCGATGACGATAAAGAATGTGTTTACGTCAGTCTCTATTTCATTAGTCATGGATATCACCTTGTCAGTTATTAGTGCGGTTGTCCTTTGGACTATTAATCAATCTTTATTTCTGATATTAGTTTTTATGGTTATTGTTAACATCATTCTTATATACTGTTTTAAAAAGCCTTATAAAAAAATTAATCATGAACAAATGGAAGCAAATGGACTTCTTAATTCACAGTTAATTGAATCCATTCGTAACATTGATACCATTAAGTCTCAACATGACGAGGAACAACGTTTAAACAAAATTGAAGAAAAATTTGTTCATACTTTAGAAATTGGTTATAAAGAAGGTGTTTTGCAGAATATTCAGTCTACAATATCCTCAATGACCTCAACCATGGGTGGGTTATTATTTATGGGAGTGGGCGCCTTATTTATCATTGATGGAAAAATGACTATTGGGGACCTCTTGGTTTTTCAGACATTAAGTCAATATTTTACAGAGCCTATTCAGAATCTAGTTGGTTTGCAGTTAACCTTTCAAGAGGTACAGGTTGCGGTTAGTCGGCTTCAAGAATTGATGGAAGTAGATCGTGAAGACATTGCCTTGGATTATAGTATTAGAGACTTCACCTTGTGTGATGATATTGAGTTTAAAGATGTAACATTTGCCTATGGTTCGCGCCCACCTGTTATCAAGAACTTTAATTTGCGAATTAAACAAGGAGAAAAAATAGCTTTTGTTGGAGAAAGCGGAGCAGGAAAAAGTACGATAGTTCGTTTATTATTACGATTTATAAACCCTAGTGATGGGAAAATTTGTATAGGAGCAAATGACTTATCAGACCTTGACTATGGTAAATTACGTAAGAAAATTTCCTACATTCCTCAGACCATAGAACTTTTTACAGGGACAATTATTGATAATCTAAAAATTGGTAATCCTTCTGTCACATATGAGGATATGGTGAGAGTTTGTCGTATTGTTGGTATTCATGATACGATTCAATGTCTTCAAAATCGTTATGGCTCCTTCGTAGAAGAAGGCGGTCAAAATTTCTCGGGTGGAGAGAAACAACGATTGGCTATTGCAAGAGCACTGCTGAGTAAAGCTGACTTGTATATATTTGATGAGGCAACCTCTAACTTAGATTCATTTAGTGAACAGATTATTCAGGATTTAATCTTTAATAAAATAATAGATAAGACAACAATTGTAGTAGCCCACAGGCTGTCTACAATTCTTCGATGTGATAAGATATGTTTTTTGGAGAATGGTTCCATTGTGGAATATGGGACTCATGAGGAATTAATGGCGAAAAATGGAAAATATGCTAGAATGGTCGAGTTACAGAGTTTTTATATGAAGCAACAAGTAGAACCGTCGGTTATGTTAGATGCAGAGGAGGTTACTTATGGCTAAACTAGAGATTAAAGAAAATAAAAAACTAGTATTAAAGTCAGTTATCTGTAAAAAGTTGTATGATATAAAAGTAGAAAATATAAATCAAGAGATTGAAAAGTTTTATCAACATTTGCAGTTGTTAAAAGCACAAATTTTTGGTCCATTAATTGTAAAAAGTTGTGGTACAACTATTCATGATGATGGATTAATAACGACTGATTTTGAGTTTTATATTCAAGCTCATAATGCTCAACAGTACAGTAACATTTATGATGTACAGGATTCCATCTCTGTTCCATATTGTTTATATGTTCGTTTTGAAGATAGCCCTGAGTATATGCAGTATGCGTATTCTAAATTGGACCTATATGTCTATGAAAATGATATTCAAACGAACGGGATTGTCTATACAGTTTATGTTAATTCTTCTCCTGAAAAAATGGTAGTAGATATTTTTAGACCAATTGTAAGCCTATGAAATTATATAATAAATCAGAATTGCGTTATTCTCGTATTTTCTTTGATAAGAGACCACCAGCTTTTGCGTTTATTCTCATTATTTCAACTGCTATTGTCTTAAGCGGTGCATTGATTGGCGCAGCTTATATACCCAAAAACTATATTGTAAAAGCGAATGGGAATTCAGTTATAACAGGTACAGAGTTCCTATCAGCAATTAGTTCAGGGAAGGTAGTTACTTTACATAAGTCAGAAGGAGATATGGTAAATGCTGGAGATGTCATTATTTCGTTATCAAGTGGACAAGAAGGTTTACAAGCGAGCTCTTTGAATAAACAATTGGAGAAGTTACGCGCAAAAGAAGCTATTTTTCAAAAATTTGAACAATCATTAAATGAGAAATATAATCATTTATCTAATTCTGGTGAAGAACAGGAATATTATGGGAAAGTTGAATACTATCTGTCTCAGTTAAACTCGGAAAATTATAATAATGGTACCCAGTATTCAAAGATTCAGGATGAATATACGAAGTTGAATAAAATAACAGCTGAAAGAAATCAGTTAGATGCCGACTTGCAAGCTCTACAAAATGAATTGCTTCAACTTCAACAGCAAGGAGACTCACCTTCTCTATCAGATACGACATCAGCTGATAACAAAGCTAAGTTAGAAACTAAGATATCAGAAATAACAACAAAAATCGAAGCATTAAAAACAAATATTACTTCTAAGAATAGCGAGATTGATAGTCAACAAAGCAATATTAAGGATATGAACCGTACCTATAATAATCCAACTTCTCAGGCTTATAATATTTATGCTCAATTAATTAGTGAGTTAGGTACTGCTCGTTCAAACAACAATAAAAGTATTACAGAACTTGAGGCTAATCTTGGAGTGGCAACAGGTCAAGATAAAGCACATAGTATGTTAGCGCCAAATGAAGGTACTCTGCATTATCTGGTACCTTTGAAACAAGGAATGTCTATTCAGCAGGGGCAAACGATAGCAGAAGTTTCAGGGAAAGAAAAAGGTTACTATGTAGAAGCTTTTGTACTTGCGAGTGATATTTCTCGTGTTTCAAAAGGAGCAAAAGTTGATGTTGCTATTACTGGTGTAAATAGTCAAAAATATGGAACACTGAAGGGACAAGTCAGACAGATTGATTCAGGAACAATTTCCCAAGAAACGAAAGAAGGGAATATCAGCCTCTATAAAGTCATGATAGAATTAGAAACCTTAACTCTAAAACATGGAAGCGAGACGGTCATACTCCAAAAGGATATGCCAGTTGAAGTGCGGATTGTCTATGATAAAGAAACCTATCTTGATTGGATTTTGGAAATGTTAAGTTTCAAGCAATAATTGGATTTAAACATTAAGTCACCTATAAAATAAAGTAAGATAAAGGGAAGATATCTTATCTAGGTAACTAAGTGCTATAAACAAAGTCGACGATCTCTTATTAGGAAACTATCCTAACCATGCTTAATAAAAAAGGAGAAAATAAATGGAACTCGTATTGCCAAATAATTATGTTGATCTTGAACAAGAAGAGATGATGTATCTTGATGGCGGAGAACCAATGTCAATTTCGGCCATTGTTGCCTTGGCTATCACAATTGGTGGCGCATCGTATAGCACAGGATATGCGTTAGGAGAAAGAGTCTACTATTCAGGATATAAAAACTCTGATTATCAAAAAAATAAGTGGGGTATTAGGGGAGCAATGCTGGTTGCATTTGGAGCAATAGGTGCAATAGTTATGCTCGGTTTTGAAAATAGATACTATGCTTTGGTTACTGGTAGAGGATAAAATGTTAAGAGTAATAGTAGTTATTCAATCTTTAGTAATAATACTGCTTGCTGTTGCTTTATTATTATCTCGGAAAAACTTTGATTCGTTAAATGTTGTTCTTATAATGATGATCGTATCACAATTGTTGTTATTACTATATTTGATAAAATCAGGGAATCAGTGATTAGCTGTTATTTGAATTAAGTAAACTGTTAAGTTTCAAGCAATAATTGGTTTTAAACATTAGGCAACCTATAAAATAAAGTAAGATAAAGGAAAGATATCTTATCTAGGTAACTAAGTGCTATAAGCAAAGTTGACGATCACTTGTTAGGAAACTATCCTAACCATACTTAATAAAAAAGGAGAAAATAAATGGAACTCGTATTGCCAAATAATTATGTTGATCTTGAACAAGAAGAGATGATGTATCTTGATGGGGGATTTTCTATTCCAAGGTGGCCAGTTGCAGTAGCCATTAATATAGCTTTCAATGGTGTTCTAGGCGGAGGAGCTATCAGTTTGGTTAAAAATTATGTCAGTAAGCATGGTTTACGATGGGTTACGAGTGCAGTAGCTGGAGCTGCAGCAAGATATGTTGGAGTACGGGTTGCGAATAGAGTTGCAGGTTTTGCAACTTCTGCTATTAACGGATTTGCAGCTTGGATGTCAATTGGTGATGCCATCACAACAATTTGGGCAAATAATGATATTAATCGAAGAGATCCAAACTTAAACGCTTTATGGTAATTGTAAAATGGATATGAAAATTGAAAAAATTTTTGTTATTGTATTTTTTGCATTTCTACTCATTTCCTCTGTAACTTTTTTAGCATATGATCATGTTGGTGAGAGACTAAAGAAATTAATCATTATGATTAATTTAATATTTTTACTTTTAACCATAGCAATGATAGTTTATGCAAAATTTTTTAAAAATCGATAACAAATATGATATAGCTGGAGTGATAGGAAGGAGAGTCTACTATATTAGAGACTCTTCTCTTAATGAAGGTTATGATATTAGTGGTAATTTTTATCCTTGGGACGGCTTCATATCGGAGACAGTAAGATGAGTAATGTAGATAAAATTCGTAAAATACACATTATCGTATGTTGGATGTATATATTTTTATCATTCAGGACGATTATAAATGACACGGAGTATTTTTTGCTTATTTTTTTATCTTTTATCTACTCAATAGTATCACTACCTCTATATTCTGTGAAAAATAAAATAGTATCTATCTGTCTAGTTATAAATTCGATTCTGTTAATGAGTTTTCCAATTTTAATCAATAAATTTTTCCCAGGAAACGTTTCTACTTATATCGTATTAATAAGTATTTTTATTCTGGAGTTCTTAATCTTTAATAAAATTGGTAGAGATTTTGATACTAGATTAGCTAGTGAATATAGGAAAATCAGTCAGTTTAAAAGTAAGATGTCTCAATCTCCTTGGATAAAATATTTAGAGATTTCTAGTTTTATATTAACTATATTTCCATTTATTCTTCATGGTACAGTTGATAATCGTGTATTGGCTCTTATCTTTTTGATAAAAATTTGTGTAGATACTACGATAAAGCTTCTATTAAACAGAATCTTTAATTCAAGTGAGATGATGAAAAGGAGGATATTTTCTCTTTTTGCACTAGATTTGATGGTCTATATATTTTTAAGTTATGTTTTAGTGATACAAAAAGACGGATATCTGTTTTCGATTCTACTAATTTTTTCTAATTTTTCAGTTCCATTTATCAAAGAAAAGGAATACGAATTATTTAAAAATAGCAAGTAATAGAAATATGGATTAAATCTTAGAACGGCTTAAAATCAGACATGATAAAGGAAAGCTATCTAGGTAACTAAGTGCTATAAACAAAGTCAACGATCACTTGTTAGGAAGCTATCCTAACCATGCTTAATAAAAAAGGAGAAAATAAATGGAACTCGTATTACCAAATAATTATGTTGCTCTTGAGCAAGAAGAGATGATGTATCTTGATGGGGGTGGTGTTGGTTGTAACTGGTGGAACAAACGTGATAATATTGCTTACGCAATTAATATTGCTGCAGCTGCAGTTTCTGGAGGGATGTCAGTATACCAGACATACGCCATTAAAAAGTTAATTGCTAATCGTGGTATGATGAGTCGAGTCGTTAGAAGTGCTATAACAAGATATATTGGTGGAGTTAGTATGGCAACTATTACTAATGCTCTTAATATTGCGGCTACTGTTGCTGAAGTATTCTCATTAGGAGGAGCCATTGCATATGGTTTAGATATCGTAGACGGTAAATTTGATGGATATTTATGGGCGTAAAACTATAGCTATGAAACATTTTTTTGCTGGAATTGGTGAAATTCATTTTTTGTCATTTTTATTATATCTAAGCATGTCTACTAGTCCAATTATTGGACTAGTGATTGGATATACTAAAATAAATCTAATAAATTCTATTATGATAGCTCTTGGTATGATATTGGCATTAATTTTGGTATTATCAAGAGTGTATAGAAAATATTTTTATAGAGACGATGATGACTAAAGTTTTTATCAATAAAACCAGAGGTTGGTAGATTATCAGCCTCTTTCTTGTCTTCTCTAACCAAGCGTGTTATAATGAATACTGCTCAAGCGACCTTTAATCGTTAAGCACACACGACCTTCAATCGTGAATAAACGAATAGATGGGAGACTTACCATGAGTGATAACTCTAAAACACGTGTTGTCGTGGGGATGAGTGGTGGTGTTGATTCGTCGGTGACGGCTCTTCTTCTCAAGGAGCAGGGCTACGATGTGATCGGTATCTTCATGAAGAACTGGGATGACACAGATGAAAACGGCGTCTGTACGGCGACCGAAGATTACAAGGATGTGGCTGCGGTGGCAGACCAGATTGGCATTCCTTACTACTCTGTCAATTTTGAAAAAGAGTACTGGGACCGCGTTTTTGAGTATTTCCTAGCGGAATACCGTGCAGGACGCACGCCAAATCCAGATGTTATGTGTAACAAGGAAATCAAGTTCAAGGCCTTTTTGGACTATGCCATGACCTTGGGGGCAGACTATGTGGCGACTGGGCATTATGCCCGAGTGTCGCGTGATGAGGATGGCACTGTTCACATGCTTCGTGGCGTGGACAATGGCAAGGACCAGACCTACTTCCTCAGCCAACTTTCGCAAGAACAACTTCAAAAAACCATGTTCCCACTGGGGCATTTGGAAAAGCCTGAAGTTCGCAGACTAGCAGAAGAAGCAGGTCTTGCGACTGCTAAGAAGAAAGACTCGACAGGAATTTGCTTTATCGGAGAAAAGAACTTTAAAAACTTTCTCAGCAACTACCTGCCAGCTCAGCCAGGTCGCATGATGACTGTGGATGGTCGCGATATGGGTGAGCATGCTGGCCTGATGTACTATACAATTGGTCAGCGTGGTGGACTCGGTATCGGTGGACAACACGGCGGTGACAATGCCCCTTGGTTCGTTGTCGGAAAAGACCTGAGCAAGAATATCCTTTATGTCGGTCAAGGTTTCTACCATGATTCGCTCATGTCAACAAGTTTAGAGGCCAGTCAAGTCCACTTTACTCGTGACATGCCAGAGGAATTTACGCTAGAATGCACAGCAAAATTCCGCTACCGTCAGCCTGATTCTAAGGTGACCGTCCATGTCAAAGGAGACAAGGCAGAGGTCATCTTTGCGGAGCCACAGCGTGCGATCACACCAGGACAGGCCGTTGTCTTTTACGATGGCGAAGAGTGTCTCGGTGGCGGTTTGATTGACAATGCCTACCGCGATGGACAAGTTTGTCAGTACATTTAGATTGACAAATTTTCTCAATTTGCTACAATAATAAAAGCAATAGAAATGATGGTCAAAGCTCATGGATGTTGCAGGCTTTTTTGTCCTGCACTTCTTTGGAGTTTTGACTGTTTTTGTGTCGTTTAGAGGAAAGGACAAAAATGACTCAGCAAGACTTTCGGACAAAAGTGGGAAATACGGTTTTTGGCGTTCGGGCGACAGCTTTGATTCTTCAAAATCACAAGCTTCTAGCCACCAAAGATAAGGGCAAGTATTACACTATCGGCGGTGCGATTCAAGTCAATGAAAAAACGGAAGACGCGGTAGTCCGTGAAGTGAGGGAAGAACTGGGTGTCAAAGCTCAAGCTAGGCAGCTAGCTTTCGTGGTTGAAAATCGTTTTGAACAGGACGGTGTTTCCTATCACAATATCGAGTTTCATTATCTGGTGGACTTGCTTGAAGATGCCCCATTGACCATGCAGGAAGATGAGAAAAGGCAACCCTGTGAGTGGATTGACTTGGACCAGCTTGAGGGTATCAATCTAGTTCCAGCCTTTTTAAAAACAGCCCTGCCAGATTGGGACGGCCAACTAAGACACATTCATCTTGAGGAATAGGAGAGAAAAGGATGGTTAAGCTTATTGCCCATGTACTTGTTCATAGTGGTGATGATTATTTGCTCATTCAGCGTTCGAAAATTAAAAGAGGACAACCCAATGTTTATCCAACTTACTGGGATATTCCTGGTGGCGGGGTTGAAAAGGGTGAACTTCCGCGAGATGGTGCTCTTAGAGAATGCATTGAAGAAGTGGGAGTTAGGCTAGATAGCAGTTCGCTCAGACTTCTTCACGAAGATAGTCAACTGGATACCTCTAAGGATACGGTCTTTACTCGCTTAGTTTATAAAGCAGAGTGGGTTGGGGAGAAGCCAATTATCAGATTAGATCCTGAAGAGCATACGCACTTTAAATGGGTTACTATGGCTCAAGCTCTAGAGGAGGAGAAGTTAGTTCCTTATTTACGAGAAATTTTTGAAAGGTTAAGAAATGACTTATAATTTTACTGAAGAATACGATATTATTGTAATTGGTGCGGGACACGCGGGGGTGGAAGCATCCTTAGCTGCTAGCCGTATGGGCTGCAAGGTCTTGCTTGCGACTATCAACATTGAAATGCTGGCTTTCATGCCTTGTAACCCCTCTATCGGTGGTTCTGCCAAGGGGATTGTCGTGCGTGAAGTCGATGCCCTCGGTGGGGAAATGGCTAAGACCATTGACAAGACTTACATCCAGATGAAGATGCTCAACACAGGGAAGGGGCCAGCTGTCCGTGCCCTTCGTGCGCAGGCTGACAAGGAGCTTTACTCTAAGGAGATGCGCAAGACGGTTGAAAATCAAGAAAATCTGACCCTTCGTCAAACCATGATTGATGAGATTTTGGTGGAAGATGGCAAGGTTGTCGGTGTTCGTACAGCGACCCATCAAGAGTATGCTGCCAAGGCTGTTATCGTGACGACAGGGACCGCCCTCCGTGGGGAAATTATCATCGGAGACCTCAAATACTCATCAGGTCCTAACCACAGCCTAGCTTCTATTAACCTTGCTGACAATCTCAAGGAACTGGGTCTCGAAATCGGTCGTTTCAAGACAGGAACCCCTCCACGTGTCAAGGCTTCTTCAATCAACTACGATGTGACCGAGATTCAGCCAGGAGACGAAGCGCCTAATCACTTCTCCTACACTTCACGTGATGAGGATTATGTCAAGGATCAGGTGCCATGCTGGTTGACCTATACCAATGGTACCAGTCATGAGATTATCCAAAATAACCTCCACCGTGCGCCTATGTTTACAGGTGTGGTCAAGGGAGTGGGGCCTCGCTACTGTCCGTCGATTGAGGACAAGATTGTGCGCTTTGCGGACAAGGAACGCCACCAACTCTTCCTTGAGCCAGAAGGGCGCAATACAGAGGAAGTCTATGTTCAAGGACTTTCAACCAGTCTACCTGAGGATGTCCAGCGTGAGCTGGTTCATTCTATCAAAGGTTTGGAAAATGCAGAGATGATGCGAACAGGTTATGCCATTGAGTATGACATGGTCTTGCCTCATCAGTTGCGTGCAACTCTGGAAACAAAGAAAATCTCCGGACTTTTCACTGCTGGTCAGACCAATGGAACGTCAGGTTACGAAGAAGCTGCTGGCCAAGGGATTATAGCTGGGATCAATGCGGCTTTGAAAGTCCAAGGCAAGCCTGAATTGATTTTGAAGCGCAGTGACGGTTATATTGGGGTCATGATTGATGACTTGGTGACCAAGGGAACCATTGAACCCTACCGCCTCTTGACCAGTCGTGCTGAATACCGTCTCATTCTCCGCCATGACAATGCTGATATGCGTTTGACAGAGATGGGACGTGAGATTGGACTTGTGGACGATGAACGTTGGTCTCGATTTGAAATCAAGAAAAATCAATTTGACAATGAGATGAAGCGCCTAGATAGTATCAAACTCAAGCCAGTCAAGGAAACCAATGCCAAGGTTGAGGAGATGGGCTTCAAGCCGTTGACCGATGCAGTGACAGCCAAGGAATTCCTTCGCCGTCCAGAAGTTTCTTACCAAGATGTGGTGGCCTTCATCGGACCAGCTGCAGAGGACTTGGATGACAAGATTATCGAATTGATTGAAACAGAAATCAAGTACGAAGGCTATATTTCCAAAGCCATGGATCAGGTTGCCAAGATGAAACGCATGGAAGAAAAACGCATTCCAGCCAATATTGATTGGGATGATATTGATTCTATCGCGACAGAAGCTCGTCAGAAGTTCAAACTCATCAATCCAGAAACCATCGGCCAAGCCAGCCGTATTTCGGGAGTAAACCCAGCAGATATTTCTATTTTGATGGTGTATCTGGAAGGTAAAAATCGTAGTATTTCTAAAAATCAAGAAAAGAAAGCATAGAGAAAAACAGCTCCGAAAAATCGGGGCTGTTTTGTTGCTTTATTCTTCATCTGGTGTGAGGATCATCGGGATAATAATCGGTTCACGTTCTGTATTTTCATAGAGGAAGGGGCGGATAGCGTTGACAATGGCACCATTGACTGATTGTACGCTAGCATCCTTGTTTTTCAGTGCGATACGAATGGCATTGAAGAGGATACGTTGGCTTTGGCGAATCAAATCGCCAGACTCTCTCATGTAGACAAAGCCTCGGCTGAGGATATCTGGACCAGACAAAATCATCTGTGACTTGAAGTCAACAGTTGCGACTGCCAGAACGACACCGTCTTCAGATAGATCGCGACGATCTTTAAGAACAGCTGCACCAATTTCACCGATACGATTTCCATCGACATAGATGTCTTGGGCGTTGAAATGACCTGCGATACGAGCTGAGTCAGCAGTAAGGGCAAGTACATCGCCATTGCTCATGATAAAGATATTGTCTTTCTCAACACCAGTATCCACTGCTAGTCCAGCGTGGACTTTTTGCATGCGGTATTCACCGTGGACAGGCATGAAGTATTTTGGCTTAATCAAGCGGAGCATGAGTTTTTGCTCTTGCTGGCCACCGTGTCCAGATGTATGGATATTGTTAACCTTACCGTGGATAACTTCGACACCAGCTTCAGAAATGATGTTGATCAGCTTGTTGACGCTAGTAGTGTTTCCAGGGATTGGACTAGAAGAGAAGATGACCGTATCGCCTGGTTGGAGTTGTACCTGACGGTGGGTTCCGTTAGCGATACGAGAGAGGGCAGCCATCGGCTCACCCTGACTACCTGTACAGAGGATGAGAACCTCGCCTGCAGGGTAGTCTTTGATTTCATTTGGCTCGATAAAGGTTCCCTTAGGAGCTTTGATGTAGCCAAGATCGATTCCGTTGACAATGGCCTTTTCCATAGAACGACCAAAGACCGCAATCTTGCGCCCAGTCTTAACAGCAGCCTCTGTTGCTTGTTGGAGACGGAAGATATTTGAGGCAAAGGATGCAAAGATGATACGTCCCTCTATGCCTTGGATAATCTTCATGATGGACTGGCCAACGACTTTTTCAGAGTTGGTAAAGGTTGGAATTTCTGCATTTGTCGAGTCAGACAGGAGACAGAGTACACCTTCTTCACCAAGCGCAGCCATACGGTGCAAATCTGCTGGTTCACCAACTGGGGTTAAGTCAAACTTGAAGTCACCCGTACAGACAATTTTCCCTTGAGGAGTATGAATGACAATCCCCAAAGGTTCTGGAATAGAGTGTGTAGTTCTAAAGAAAGTTGCCTTGAGATTTTTAAAGGTCAACTCTGTGTTATGGTTGATTTCGTAAAGTTTAGCGTTGCGCAAGAGGCCGTGTTCTTCGAGTTTTCCACGGATCAAAGCCAAGGCAAGCGGTCCAGCATAGATAGGGACATTTACTTGCTTGAGTAGGAATGGAATCCCACCGATATGATCCTCGTGTCCGTGTGTGATCAAGACAGCCTTGACGCGGTCGATATTGTCTACTATGTAAGAGTAGTCAGGGATAACATAGTCGATACCAAGCAAGTCATCTTCTGGGAATTTAATCCCAGCATCGACGATGATAATCTCGTCTTGGTATTCAATTCCATAAGTGTTTTTCCCAATTTCTCCCAGACCACCGATGGCAAAAACGCCGACTTCTTCAGGTTTAAGAGTATAGGCCATATTAGAACTCCGTGATTTCGAAGGCGCCAGTTTCTTTTTCGTAATCTAGCAATTTGTCAGACAAGCGTTCGATATACTCGATATTGTACTCTGGGCGATTTTCTTCGACAAGTTGGCGAGCAGCGATACGGCCCTCAAGTTCTGAGCTGGCATCGATGTCTAGGTAAAGTGCGCGTGTTGTTTCACGACGTGGGCTACGTTCTTTTGTTTCTTGATAAAAAACTTTGTAAATCATATAGTTCCTTTCTATTTTACAGGTCAGCTTATTCCAAACTTTTAGCAGAGATTTGCTTGATTTTATTCCATTTTGTGTCTAGATTGACCTTGATTCGCTACAATTATTTCAATTATAACATAAAATGAAAAATTAGTAAAAGACGGAAACGAGAAAGTTAGGAGGCGATTTCTTTGGTAAGCGCTTGCAAAAATAAAGAAAATGTGTTATATTGATAACGGAAGTGAAATTTATTGCTTGTCATAATTCCCTATAGTTTTTAAGTCAAGGAGATTGCCCTATGATTAGTTTATTTGCTTTTGCTATCGGAGTTCGCTTGGTGGCTTTTATCGTTTTTGTTGCTTGCGTTTATGGAGGGAATCTTCTGTTTGCCAAACTGGAACGACGACAAACCAAGTTCTTGTGGAAGATTACCTTTGTGACTCTCTATTCGCTTTTTCTCCTCCTTGTAACCTATGTCGTTTGGTTTGTATTTTTCTTTGGATTAAATGCTTAGATGCCCTGCTTATGCTGGGGCATTTTTGTTTGGGGGCAAAAGAAAATTCCACCCCATCTATCAAGATGAGGCAGTTTTGCATTTTTCTAAAATGACATGACAATGAAATTTTCAGAGCTTATTAGTTTTATGTTAATGATTCTTCTGTTCAAAAATAGAGTTGAAACATAAAAATAAAACAATACAAACAGATAAATCAATTGGTAAAGGGATAGTAGTAATGTTTAAATCATTGAGAATACTGAGAAAACTGTAAGAGATGAAGAAGATAAAATTTATCCTTCTAAAAATGTGTTTCTTATCTAGCATGACTTACCAAACTTTTTACGAAGGTCTTTTCCAATGGTATAACCTGCCATAAATAAAGCAATACCAACACCTACACCAAAGCCACCCTTTATTTCTTGCAATTCCTTATTAGAAATTTCACGATAGTTGTTCAAATCTTTCATCATATTAATCTCCTCCTAAAAAATAACCAGCTGCCAAACCAGAACCTATAAGTGCTGTTCCACCTGCAATAGCTTTCCAAGATACTGCTACTCCAAAGATAACCAAGGGAGCGAGACCACCATCAATATCTGATAATTCATTTTCAGATAGGGATAAAAATTGATTGTCAAGAACGTCAAAATTTGTCATTGAACTTTCCTCCTTTTTTCTTGTTCACTTTTATATTCGTAAAGAAAAAGGAAAAGTGAAGATTTTTTGAATTTTATTTGCGAATTGTTTTTGGGCTAAGTATAGGCCTTTTTGTTTGGGGGCAAAGAAAATTCCCATGTGCCAGCTTTTGTAGTATAATAGTAAGCAGACCAAAAGA